>NZ_CFQZWI010000069.1:0-16612 GCF_986127675.1 Holdemania sp.
GACCGGCACGCAGAAGGTCATTCAGGATCATTCCACGATCGGCATCGTGATCACCACCGACGGCTCGATCGCGGATCTGCCGCGCGACTCGTATATCGAGGCGGAAGCCGAGGTCATCGACGAACTGACCCAGATCGGCAAGCCGTTCATCATCATCGTCAACTCCAAGGATCCTTCATCCATTCAATGCCGCAGCGTCGTCGACAAGTTAAAGGAAAAGACTCAGGTTCCGGTTCTTCCGATGGCAGTCAACCGCCTGGACGAAAACGATATTCACGCGCTGCTGCGGGAAGCGCTATACGAATTCCCGGTTTCGGAAATTAACGTTCAGATGCCGAAGTGGGTCTCCGTTTTGAGCGACGAGCATTGGCTCAAACAGAGTCTTAACGGTTCGATTGAGGAAAGCATGAAGGCGATCACCAAGCTGCGCGAGGTCGAAGGCATCGTCGATATCCTCAATGAGAACGAATACGTCGAGAAAGCCAACCTGGCGACCGTCGATACCGGCAAGGGCGTCGCCGTCGTCGATCTGGAGGTCAAAAGCGGACTCTACAATCAGGTCTTAAAGGAAATCATCGGTCAGGACATCACCGACAAAGCCCAGCTGATGCAGCTGATGCAGGAATTTGCCGAAGCCAAGCGGGAATACGACGCCATCAGCAGCGCTCTGAAGATGGTCAAGCAGACCGGCTATGGCTTCGCTTCCGCCTCCCTGCATGACATCCAGCTCTCCACTCCGGAAATCGTCAAGCAAGGCGGCCGCTACGGCGTGCGCATCAAAGCCGTCGCCCCATCCATTCACATGATCAAGGTCGATGTTGAAAGCACGTTTGAGCCGATCATCGGATCGAAAGAACAGAGCGAGGAACTGGTCAGCTATCTGCTTCGCGATCAGGAAAGCGATCCGCAGGCCATCTGGGAATCGGATATCTTCGGGCGCAAGCTGGCCGACATCATTAAGGACGGCATGAACTCAAAGCTGTCGATGATTCCGGAAACCGCGCGGGTCCGCCTGCAGGGTATCCTGACCAAATTGATTAACCGTGGCAAAGGCAACGTCATCGCGATTGTTCTCTAACTGGCAGCTGTACTCAAAGAAGCCCGGAGGTTCCGGCGCTTCTTTTTGCCTGTTCGCTACCTTCTGAAAGTCTTCGCCGGATATGCTTTTCACCCTCAGGTCAACCAGTTTTTTTCACCTTCTCTACAAAGTGAACATCAGTTTACCCAAGCCTTCACACAATCTTCATATTTCAGTCAATATGAAGTCACATCCCCGGACTAGAATAAGACTCGTAAAAAGAAAGAGGTGTGATGATGATGATGAATGAAAATCATGAAAATCGAATCCCAGAAGAAAATCACTGTGAAAATGAAGCCGGCATGACCGCTGCCTCACAGGAACATACAAGCGCGAATGCCCAGGCAAAAGCTCAGGAACAAACCCGCTGCGAGCGAATCCATGTCCAGCCCGAACCCGATCCGGTGCTGAAAGAACTGGCAAAGCAGCGCAAGTCGATGAAGCGCACGATGGTCACCGGCTTTCTCTGCTGCGGACTGTTGGCCGGAGGCATCGGTTTCGGCGGCGGCCTGCTGGCCAACCAGATGAACGGCTCCTCCACAACGCTGTACCGTTCGACCGCCGGCAAGGTGGAAGTCCAGCCGGTTGCGGCCGGCAGCGAGATGAGCGTCGAGCAGGTCGCAGCGCTGAATCAGCCGAGCGTCGTGGAAATTAAGACGGAAAAAGTCACCAACAGCAGCTTCCTGCAGCAATACGTGCAGACCGGAGCCGGCAGCGGCGTGATCATCTCCGAAGACGGCTATCTGATCACCAACAACCACGTGATCGACGGTGCTTCCACCATTCAAGTCCGTACCAGCGACGGAACAACCTATGACGCGGTGCTGGTCGGCACCGACAGTAAGACCGACGTCGCGGTGCTGAAGATCAATGCCAGCGGCCTGACGCCGGTCACCTTCGGTGATTCAGACACTCTGAACGTCGGCGAAACCGCCGTCGCAATCGGCAATCCGTTAGGCGAGCTGGGCGGTACCGTAACCAACGGCATCATCAGCGCCAAGGATCGCTCGATCACGCTGGATAATCAGCAGATGACGCTGCTTCAGACCAACGCGGCAATTAATCCGGGCAACTCCGGCGGCGGGCTGTTCAACTCCCGCGGCGAACTGATCGGCATGGTCGTCGCCAAATCCAGCGGCAGCGACGTCGAGGGCCTGGGCTTTGCGATTCCGTCCAATCTTGTCAGCAGGATCGCACAGGAGCTGATCGCCAACGGTTATGTCACCGGCCGGCCAGCGCTGGGCGTTACCGTGTTGAGCATTGAAAACGCTCAGACTGCGATGCAGTACGGCGTCAACAGCTTAGGTGTTTACATCACAGATGTGGAAAGCGGCAGCGCAGCGGATAAAGCCGGCATGCAGGCGGGCGACCGGATCATTTCGATCAACAATCAGGTTGTGGAATCCTTCGCGGATCTCAGCGCGGCGTTAGACAATTACGCTGTCGGCGATACCGTGGAAATCATGGTCAGCCGCGGCGGATCCACGGTTACCCTGTCCCTGACGCTGCAGGAAAAGAAAAACACCACCCTTCCGCAGAATGAAAATGGCGAGACGCAGACCAATCCGCAAGTCCCGTTAAATTAATCCCTGAATTCTCCACAGCATAGTTTCTGACCTTCCGCGGTTTGCGGAAGGTTTTTTTCTACCGTCCGCTGTTTTAAACTGATCCGTTTTTTTGTCTGCTTTTCCCCAAGGAATTCATAACAGCGGATGAACCCGCAACAAAAAGATTGAACTTTAATCAGGGACGTTCTGATAATGATGTTAGCAGACTGGCTTTAAGCCTTAGCCGATGTTCCGTTTTTTTCATTTCATCCTTAAAAGAATCGGATGCCTCTTGGCTTACTATCGAAACAGAGTAAAAAAGTTAAATTCACTTCCAAGATGTAAATGTTTTCAGGCAAAAAACGAATTTTTAGAAAAAATTTTAACTTTTTTTATATTTCAGCAAGGCTTTTTGAAAAAAAACGCAATATTAAAGGTAGAAAGCGAGGAACAAACTATGCCGGAACCATCACTCAACGAGTATTTTAACCTGACCAACGATCTGCTTTTCAAATTAATCATCTCCAGCCTGCCCCATTCCATGAATAAAAACGTCGGATCCACGATGGTTTTTACCATCGATTCAGAAACTTTGAATTCTGAATATTCGATTGGCGTCGGCGTCCAGGTCGGTGATTTCATGGTGCTGGGCGTTCAGACCGTTACGGCCTGGCGGACTGCGTCTATCCGGACGAAAGCGCTGGTCAGCGAATTACTTGCCGCTCAATCCCCTGACATCAAGGAAATCGAAAAAGCACAGCCGATCGTGGCCGTTTCGTTTGTCCTGAATCCTGCCTCGTACCGGAAATGGAAAGCGCCGCAGACCTTGCGTTTATCTGATTTCGGTTTGTTTACGCCGTTTGAGGATAAGGTCACAATGGTCGTCATTCCGCTGCCGGCACAGGATGAAAGCTTCACCCCGCCGCTTTCTCAGGAAGATCAATGGCGCTGGTTCATCAAAGAAGCCCGCCCGCACAGTCAGTCCCCGATCGTCGAAGCGTTAATTAAAATGGATCCGGTCTTCGAAGTCATGCAGCGGAATCTGGACAGGCTCAGCGATCAAAAACCGATCTGCGAAGTGATGAAAAAGCGTTATCTGCGGATGCAGGAAATTATTCAGGAGGAAGAAAAAGCCGCGATGCGAGCCTAAGCTCCAACCGCGGCAGATGATCTGATTTTCAGCAAACTGTCTTTTTTGTTTTAACGGCAGTTTGCTTCTTTCTTTGTTTATGACAATCCTTGTCCCTGAATCAATGTAAAATACAAGATGATCAAAATTACGATCGGCGCGACATAGCGCACGATAAAACTCCAGTATTTTTCCAGTTTAAACGGCTTCTGCGCCGCGCCGCTGATTTCCTTTGCCGCTTTCCGCGAACCCCAGATCCAGCCGACAAACACGCAGAACAACAACGCGCCTAACGGAATCATCAGATTATCGGTGAACTTTTCCATGACCGCATTCATCGGCAGCCATTGCAGCCCATGCTTCCAATCCAGCCATGGCAGGTTCAGCGAGCGTTCCGCGCTCTGCGACAGCGAATAACCAACGCTTAACAAACTCATCGGCGCCGCCAGAAACAACGTCGACTTCAATCGGCTCCAATGCAGCTCTTCGTTCAGAAAAGCCGTGCAGCTTTCCAGAATACTGATCGCGCTGGTCAGCGCCGCCAGAAACAGAAGCAGAAAGAACGCCAGACCGAACAGCACGCCGCCCGGCATCATCGCAAACACCTCCGGCAGCGCCATAAACGCAAAACCGCCGCCCATGCCCAGCCCTTCAGCGCCCATCGTGACAAACACGACCGGCACAATCGCCAATGCCGCCAGCACCGCGACCAGCGTATCGAGAATGCAGATCATCACCGCGCTGCGCAGCAGATTTTCTTTTTTCGGCACATACGATCCATACGTCACCATAATGCCCATCCCGACCGACAGCGAGAAAAAAGCCTGACCCAAAGCCGCCACCAGCGTATCGCCGTTAAGGGCTTCCGGCCGGATTTCAAACAGATATTTTACGCCTTCCCAGGCCCCCGGCAGCGTGACTGCCCGGAACACGATCGCAATCAGAAGCAAAAACAAACACGGCATCAGAAACTTACTGAATTTTTCGATGCCGCTGGAAACTCCGCGCACGACGACGAAGATGCACAAGCCGAAAAACAACGCGCCCCAGATCAAAGGCTCGACCGGCGCACTGATAAACTGCACGAAGAAATCCTGAAACGGCGCGGCCGCAGCCGGGAAATGCGCGCCCGTTAAATACACGAAAACATACTTCGTCACCCAGCCCCCGACAATACAGTAATACGATAAAATCACAAATAACGTGATGACCCCCAGACCGCCGCAGAAGGTCCAGCGCCGGTTCAGGCTGTGAAACGCGCCGACGACGTTTTTCTGTGTGGCCCGGCCGATGGATAATTCCGCCAACATCACCGGTAAACCGATCAGCGCGACGATCAGCACATACAAAAGCAGAAACGCTCCGCCGCCATACGCCGCGATCTTGCCTGGAAACTTCCAGATATTGCCCAAGCCGACGGCGCTGCCCGCCGCGGCCAGAATAAAGCCCAGATTACTGGCCCATTGTCCTCGTTTTGAATTCATTTCCTGTTCCCCTTTTTTAAACCTTGTTTTTCATTATATCAAACCCCGGCTTAAATTTGAATGAAAACTTTTCTTTTCCTCCGCATTTCTTTCCTTGTTCTGTTTCATCTTTTCACCGTTTCAGCATTCATCCTTTTCAGCCTCTTTTCCTTCCCTGAATTTAACCGTTTGACCCGCAAAACCGACCGTCTGTCGGAAAGCGGATGTATCCTGCCGGGATTTCCGCTATACTAGGGTCAGATCAAGAAAACAGCCAAAGGAAGTGATGAACATGAAGGTTGAGATTCAAATCGACGAGAACTGCGGCGAACCCCGGCTCATCGTCCTCACCCGCCAGGTCACTGACGAAATCCAGACGCTGATTCAATCCTTATCCAATACGCCCGCCGCGTTTCTTGCGGGGTTTCAGGAGGATGAACTCGTCCTGCTTCAGCCCCGGGAAATCATCCGCATCTATGCCCAAGAAAAGAAAACGATTGCGGAAACCGAGAAAGGCCGGTTTATCGTCCGGCTGAGTCTGCAGGAAGTCCAGACCCGGCTAAGTCCGGGGAATTTCGTTCGGATTTCCCATTCGGAAATCATCAATTTGAGCAAGGTGAACCATTTTGACTTAAGCTTTTCCGGTACGATCTGCGTAACGCTGACCAACGGCGCGCAGACTTACGTTTCCCGGCGCTACGTTTCCAAAATCAAACAAGCATGTGGAATATGAGGTGAAACCATGAAAAAGAAAATGATCCTGACCGGTCTGTTAGGAGCGCTTGCCGGCGTGGCCCTTTCCACGCTGATCACGCTGGCGATCTCGCTGATGCACAACAACGGGCACTATTACGCGGTGGTTCCGGAGCTGATCGGCTTCTGCGGCTCGGAGGTCAGCGCGATGCTCCTGCAAACGCTCTGTTCGATGCTTTACGGCGCGATCTGGGCAGCTGCCAGTCAGATCTGGTCCATCGAAAGCTGGAGCTTACTCAAGCAAACGCTCGTTCATTTGATCGTCTGTTCTTCCGGAACGCTGCCGATCGCCTACTTCATGTGGTGGATGCCGCACACGCTGATCGGTTTCGGTTGTTATTTCGGCCTGTTCTTCGCAATTTACGCCATGATCTGGCTGATTGAATACAGCCTGATGAAGCGCAGGGTGAACCTGCTGAACCGACAGCTGAAAGCGCACAATCAAGCCTGAATCCAAGCTGTGAAATCGGATTTGAACAAACGGAAACACTGCAAAAACAAGAAAAACCGGCCTGTGCAAAGTTGGAAACAAAACCTTGCACGGCCAGTTTTTATGTTGTGATCATGGGAGTCTCCGCCGGATTTTCTTTCTTGTTGTTTGTGAGTTTCTCACGCTTTTCTTAAGCAACGCTGGTTTTCAAAAAATCCGGGTTGACCGTCAGGACGTCGCCTTTTTGATAAGCGCAGCGGCCTTCGACAAAGGTTTTCATCAGCTGAAAATCAGCGTCGACAACGATCAGATCCGCGTCCTTGCCCGCGGTAATCGAGCCTTTATGCGGCAGGCTGAACAAGACCGCCGGATTTTCCGAGGTCATTTTAACGATCTCCGTGATCGGTTTATGCAGCATTTCCGCCAGATTCCGAACGCCGTAAAGCATGTTTTTGGAGCTGCCCGCAATCGTTCCGTCCTCCAGCAGCACCAGCCCCGCTTCACTGATTGTCCGCTTGTGTCCGCGGATCGTATAAACCCCCGCCGGCAGTCCGCTCATCGGCCCGGAATCGGAAATCATGATAAAGCGCGACATCGGTTTGATCCGGAACATGATTTCCAGCATCGGCTGACTGATGTGAAACAAATCGCAGATGACTTCGCTGAAGATTTGATCGGAAAGCAGCGCCGCGCCATACGCGCCGGGTTCGCGCCGATCCATCTGCCGCATCGCGTTGCCGGTATGGGTTGAACACGCCAACCCCTGTTCGATCGCCCGGTTATATTCCGCAAACGTCGCGACGGTATGCCCGCCGCTGAGCAAGACGTTCTGACTGCGGCAGAAACGGATCAGTTCGCCCTGCGGATCCAGCTCCGGCGCCATCGTCATATATTGGATCTGACCCTGGCTGGCTTCAATATAGGCCCGCATTTTCTCAACGGAGGGCTCAAGCAGCTCCTCCGGCTGAAACGCGCCGCGCCGGTTCGGATTGAGGAACGGTCCTTCCATATGAATGCCGAGCATCCGCGCCTCCCCGTTTAAACCTTGCTTTTGTTCGCTGATCGCCTGGGCGATCGCCGTCAGATTTTCCATTTCCGTCTCATTGTGATCGCCCGCCGTCACCAGATAGCTCGTCACGCCGACCGCCGCCATCTGTTTGGACAGCGCGTGAAAATCTTCCGGTTTCGTCGACAAGGCCGAATAGCCGTAATAACCATGCGTATGAATGTCGATCAGTCCCGGCAGCAGCTTGTACCCGCGCCAGTCCTCATCCCACGCTTCCTCCTTGAGCTCAGCCGCCGGCACAATCTGAGTGATCTTTCCATCCTCCACGATGACCAGTCCGTCGATCACACCTGCCGGGGTTACGATCTCATTGCAGCGTATTTTCATGAATTTCTTTCTCCTTTTCGTTTAGTCCAGCTTCTGACAGAACTGTGAAAAATGCTCGTTGGTCAAAATCGGATCCGCGGACGTATAGACCCGCCGCCCCTCGACCCATGTTTCCTGAACCTCGTAGCGGTCGTTGATTATGAAGAAATCCGCGTCTTTCCCCGGAGCGATCGAACCCTTCTGCGCTTCGATCCCCAACAGCCGGGCCGGATTCAGCGACGCCATCCGGCTGACCCGCTGCGGCGCCAGCCCCAGTTTTTCGATCAGGTTTTCCATCCCGTAGAGAACATATTTTGAGCTGCCGGAAATCGTGCCGTCATCCAGCAGAATCCGCCCGTCGGAATGTACGTGGACGCGCTTGCCATAAGCGAAATAGGTGCCCGGTTCCACCCCGGAGAGCGTGTCGGAGTCGGAAATCATGATGAACTTGTCAAAATTATGCTTTATTCGGAACATGATTTCCAGCATCCGCGGCGCGAGATGATAGAAATCACAGATGATTTCACAGACGACCTCCGGATCCAGCAGCGCCGCGCCCAAAGCGCCGATATCACGCCGGTCGATCTGGCGCATCGCATTGCCGGTATGGATCGATACCTGGATACCGTCCCGAACTGCCTGACACATCTGTTCGTCATCCGCCAGGGTATGACCGGCCCCCGCGACAATCCCGTGTTCCCGCAGCCAGTGAATCGTTTCCGCCGCGCCCGGCATTTCCGGTGCCAGCGTCATATACTTGATCTTCCCGCGGGCCGCCTGCCAATACGCCTCGCACTTTTCCACGCTTGGCAGAATGACTTCTTCCCGCGGCGTCGCGTTGTGCTTGTCCGGATTGAAAAACGGCCCTTCCATGTGAATGCCTAAAATCCGCGTACCGGTCACGCCTTCGTCCAACGCCTCCGCGATCGCGCTGAGCATCTCCATCTCATGCGCCTTCCAGCCCGAGGTCGTCGCCAGCGTCGCCGTGACTCCGATCGAAGGAAGAATTTTCGATAATCCCTGAATTTCCGCCTTGTCGATCGTTTTGGCTGACCAGCTGCGATAGCCGTGGCTGTGCAGGTCGATGATGCCCGCAAAGATCCGCTGATCCGCAAAATCCCGGGCCGCCGCGATCTGTGCCGGATTTGGATTTTCGATCAGACCCGCAAACTTCCCGTCCGCGACCTGCAGCACCCCTTCCACCATGCCCTGCTCCGTCAGGATCCGGCGGCTGTAAAATGAAACTGTTTCGTTGCCCAATGTCGTCAACTCCTTTCCCAGTTGAAGAAGCGGCCCTGTTGAAACAAGCCGCTTCGGGTTAACCCTATTATAACAGACCGATCAGCGTTCCGATCAAACCGAACGCAAAGATTGCCAGAATCACCGTATTGACCTTGAAGCCCTTGCGGATCGCGCCGAAGGCTCCCAGCGTCAATAAGAGCGGCAGAATCTTCGGCATGATCTGATCGAAGACCTCCTGCAGCACCAGCGTTGTTTCGCCGATCTGCGCTGTAAACCCAACGTTGAACGTCACCATCGTCGCGATCATCGCACCGACCGTCGTCAAGCCGATCACCGTCGCCAGCTTGGTCATGTGCTGAATCAGACCGTTTTCATACGAAGTCTGAATAAACTTCGAGCCCAGCTGATAGCCCCAGATCGTGCAGTAATACCGGATGATCAGATGCGGCACGTTGAACAGAAGCAAGAACAGGATTGGGCCGAGAATGCTGCCCTGCTGCGCCAGCGAAATCCCGACGCCCGCCGCAATGACGCGGAAAGTTCCCCAGAAAAACGAGTCCCCGATGCCCGAAAGCGGCCCCATCAGGGAAACCTTGACCGCATTGATCGTCGAAGGATCCATATCTTTTTTCTCGGCGTATTCTTTTTCCATCGACGCGGCCATGCCTAACGAGAACGTGCAGATGTTCGGTGTGATATTGAAGAACGCGGTATGCCGTTTCAGCGCTTCGACTTGTTCCTGCGGCGTTTTGCAATAGAGCTTGATCGCCGGGAACATCGCCCAGGCAAAGCCCAGCGCCTGCATCTTTTCATAGTTGAACGAGCCTTCCAAAGCGAAGGAGCGCCAAAACAGCTGGCTGATCAGTTTTTTCTCATCGGATTTCATCACGTTACTCATTGAAGAACGCCTCCTCTTCACTTTGGGCATCCGGCTGCGCCGCCATCCGCGGAGTGCGGGATGCGCTGATATCCTGAACGATCATGACGATTCCGATCGTCGCCGCAATGCCGGCAATCGCGATAATCGGCAGATTCAGATAGACTGATAAAATGAAGCCGAAGAACAGAAAGACGCACAGCCGGTTATCCCAAAGCATGTTCATCAACAACGCGAAGCCGACAGCCGGCAGCATCTGGCTGGCCGCGCCCAGGCCGGTGATGATGATCGCCGGGATTTTCTCGACCAGCGCCTGCATCGCTCCGGCTCCAAACTGCAGCGAAACAAACGCGATCAGACCGTACAGCGTAACATACAGCGCGCAGTGACCGAAATGGAAGCGCGTGATCTTCCCGAAATCGCCCGCTTCGGCGAATTCCTCGACCTTGTGCATCGTCGTCGCACGGAAGAAATAAACGAGATATTTGACCATCTGCTGAAGAATTCCGATCGGAACCGCCAGCGCCAGCGCGATCTCCACGCCCTGGTGCATGCTCATGGCGAAGGCCGTGCCCAGCACCGACCCCATGTTGGAATCCGACGGTGTTGCGCCGCCGATCGACACCACGCCTAAGAAGATCAGTTCCAGCGCCGCGCCCATGATTAACCCTTGTTGTAAATCGCCGAGGATCGCACCGACCAACGGAGCCAGAACAATCGGCCGGTTAACCATGACGTTGCCGCCGATATCCCCCGCCGCCTGACCGGCTGCCGCCACCAGGGCGATCAGAAGTGCTTGAACCAGTGTCATAAACAGTCCTCCCTATTTCCGGACGTTTTTCAACGCCTCTTTGACCTGAACCTTGTTGCTCGTCGGGATCATCTGAATTTCAAACGGCAGACCGGCCGCCAGAATTTCTTCGATCGCCGCGATGTCCGCATCGTCGACATAGACTTCCTTGGTCATCATCATCCGGTCCCCTTTGTCGATCCGGCCGCTGTTGCCAATGTTGACCCGTTCGATGACCGACTTGTCTTCAATCTTTTGCAGCAAACGCGCCGCATCGACCGGATTTTTCATCACGATCAGAATGTTCATGCCCGCCGCACGGGGATCGTTGATCAGCTTGGCCGCCTCGTCGATCGTCTTGATCAGCAGCTTCAGATGCTCCGGCACCGCCAGCTTCATCGCCAGGCTCTGAATCGGATCCGTCACCAGCTCGTCGTTGGCCACAATGATGCCCTTAATATTCAGCTGTTTCGTCCACATGAACACCACCTGTCCATGCAGCAGCCGATCGTCAATCCGCAGCATTTTAATCATTGTCACGCCTCCTTTCTTTTTTATCCTCCGGATCGCTCCGGTGAATTCCCTTGTTGTTTCCCGGTTGTTTCGGCCGCGTCAGAACAGTTCGTCTTCCGTTGGCGGACAAGCCAGGACGGCATTGCCGTAGATCATCCCCTGCCGGGCTTCCGCCAGCGCCGCAGGAATCGCCCGGGCCAGCGGTTCAGGGCTCAGACACAGCTGCAGCACCAGATTCAGATTCATCCCCGCGACGATATGCACGCGCGGATCCTGCGCCAGGGCAAGCAAGGCGTTGTTGACGCTGCCGCCCCACAGATCGGTCAGAATCAGAAATTCGTCGGCGGTCTCTGCCGCCAGCCGTTCTTCGATCTGACGCTTTAAGCAATCGGGATGACTGCCGGGCAACAAGGCCAGCGTGCTCAGATGCGGATCATCGCCGATGATCATCCGCGCGGTATCCGCCATGCCCGATGCCAGCGCGCCGTGCGAAGCCAGAATGATTTCTCTCATCATTTTTCCTCCTGAAAGTTAAACCCCTGAAGGGTCCTGTCGGTCGTTTTCGATATAGTCGTAGAGATAGGAAATCTCGTCGATCGGAACGGTGACGTTGTAATTCTTAAGCAGCGGTGCGAAGCTGGCGTTGACCTGTTCGATGAAATCACGGTGAGCCTGGACAAACGGCGTCAGATCCGCCAGCGATTCGATCGCCGTGCGGGTCACTAACCGTTCGATCAGAAAGCTGACATGAATATAGATGCCGACTAGCGTCCGGCTTTGAAAGCGCCGGTTCATCTGCCGCTGCAGCGCGCTGACCGCTTCGTATACACAATCCAACAGACGCGCGGGATTGAGAATCGTCAAATTTTCCATCAAGCTCTGCAGTGAGAAGTTCTTTAACAGCTGCTGCTGAAACAATTCCAGCTCCGCCGTGTCCAGCTCGCCTTCCAAGGCCTGATTGAGCGGCTCCATCGAGCGGAAGCTGACGATATCCTCCAGCGCCATCGTATTGACGTTTTCCGGATGAAAACCTAACGGCCCGATCAGAATCAGAACCTCGTAGCGGTCGAATAAGACCTGCCGTTCTTGCGGCGACTGCAGCGTCGCGTAATCAGCTTCAATAAACCGGATATTTAATGGACGGGGCAGCGACCGGGCGAACAGCTCCGCCAGCTTGCCGCTGATCTTCACCGAAATATCACTGGTAAAGAGAATCGCCCGTTCTTTTTGCTTGCGCGCCAGAATCCGGTACCGGCATTGATAACTCTCGCACGCTGATTTCAAAATCATTTCCAGCGGTTCGCACCGGCTTAAGCGCATACCGATATCCAGCGCAAGTCCGGTTGAGATGTTGTTGATCACGCCGACTTCCATCGGACAGTCGAGATGCTCAGCAATCCCTTCCAGCGATCCCATATCAACCAACAGGATCATCGAACGGAGATAGGAATGGAAGCGGATAAATTCGTTCAGTTTTTTCTCGATCTCGTCGACCTCCGTATCTAACGGCATATCCAGCGCGTCGAAAATTCGTTTTCCCAGCAGCTGGTTCGCCGCATCCGCAATGCTGGACGCCGTCGAATAGCCGTGGCTGATGATGATGCCGCAGTTTTGCCGGCGTATCGGCTCCTGGTTATAAAAGCGGATGTTCAGCGTCAGAAAGATCGTGTTTAACGGCTGGGAACGCAATTCAAGCGATCCGCACATTTTCTCAGTCAGCGACTCTGCTAACGCCGTTGCCTCCGGAAGCTGCTGACGCAAGGTGTTCAGACAGCCCTGAATCGCTTCCTGCCGCTGACTTTCCCAAACGGCCAGACTGGAATGAATTCGCGCCAGTGCGCACGTCATCCGGGCCAGCACAAAGCTGCAGTTCGGCGGCAGCGTCAGCCGCTGATCCAGATCCAGCGTTTCCAGTTCACGGCGGATCTGAGCTTCGATGACGACCAGCCGGCTGTCCTCCTCCTTGGTTGAAAAGATAATCGTATCGTAATATTCCCGCATCCGCGTCAGTCCCTGCTCCAGAAACTGCGCGAAGACGCGGTGTTCGTTATAATAGTGCCGGTGACTTTCCAGCAGATGATCGAACAGCTTTAAAATCTGATCGCTGCCATCCTGACGGCGGAATTGTTCGATCGGCAATGGCGTTGACTCCGACGGCTTGCGGATTTGGCTTAACGATAAGCGGCCCAGCAGCTCCGGCGGCAGATCCATCGCTTTTAACACGATGACCGGCTCTTGCGGATGTTGGGAATAGGCAGCCGCGCACATCGTTTTTAAACCGTTATTCAGCTCCGCTAAATTCAGTCCCGGCAGATCGGCGCACAGAGCGCCAAACAGCCGCGCGGACATTTTAATCTCCCGGTTCAGCTTGCGTTGTTCCTTCAAAAGCAGCTGGATCACCAGTTCTTCCCGTTCCTGGACCGGACGGCGGGAAAAGGCAGGAACCTGGCAGTGAACCGGGATGCTGAGCAGCAGCTCAGGCTGCAATGCCTGCGCAGACCGGCTGGCCAGCGATAGAATAAAGCGGGCGTTATTCTTTAAGACCGGTTGTGTTTGGCGAGCCCGGGTATAGGTGCCCGAGCGGATCAATTCAGCCAGCTTCAGCTGACATTCTGCACTCAGCTGATCGGCTTCCGTCAGGTACACGACGCCGTCTCCGGCTTTTTCAATCAAACCTGAGCGCACCGTACTCTCCTGTTCCTCACCGAACAACTCGGCAAGCTGGCGTTCAGGAGTCATTTCCGCACTGACGCTCCAGCGCACAAACCGGGCGGCGGCCGAATTCAGATGTTGATCCGTGAGAAATTCAAACGCCGACTGCGCGAGAAACCGCCGTCCGCTGCCGCGTTCGCCTTCCAGAAGCACCGCCAGGCCGCTGGGGTATTGCATCGCCGACTTGAGCTGTGCGATGCAGCCGGCCAAAGAGCCGTCGGCTCCGACTATCTTTTCAAAGTTTTGCGCCTGGTACGGTTTCCGGGAAAGTGCCTGCACCAGATCGGCGACATTGAAATATTCCTCGTCGATCAACGTCACCTGATATTTTGTTTCCAGCTCCTGCTTCGCCAGATAGTAAACCGGACGGGAGCTGATTTTGACGCACGCGTTTTCCTTGCACAGCTCGTTGAGATACTGACTCGCCAAGGTGCGCGACAGATTCAGCTGCGCGGCAATATTCCGGGTCGTCAACCGTTCCAGCTGCGTCAAACCGTAAATCCGGGTCTGGTTTTTCAGCCAGATGAGAATTTCCTCTTTTGTTTTATTCATCCCATTCACCTCGTTCTGATCGGCTGATGGCTTCATTATAGGATATTCACCCGATTTGTCTTTACATTCATCAAGTTTCAACACTGACTGCCTAAATTCAGATCGTTTTGGCACTGTCAGCGACACGTTTCATCAGTGACGAATAGCTCAGATTGGTGACGACAACGCTCATCTCCATGAAAGCTCAGCCCTTTTTCATTTCCATTGTACGTGAATCTCCCCGCTCTGTCGCTGTGCGGCCTGAGTTTAACATTTGAAAAAAACTGGTTTCCATGACGGATTTACCAGTTTTCCACTCGATCTCAGTTTAAATAAGTTCATGATCTCCGCAAATTAAAAAACTGAAATCGGCCTTCATCTTCAGCCTGATTTCAGTTTTTGAAGAAATCAACAGAGCTATCCATTATCCTTTTTCAGCGGCGCAGTCATACTGATTCACTATTTCAGAATGAAACAAAATAAATCCTGAGAAACTCCTCTGCCAAAGCAAGATTACAGCGACGTCTCATTGTAACTGATCTATGAACCGCGGATTAACCGTGGCTTCCTGATGACAATCATATACGCATATGCCGTTCACATAGGTCTGGATCAGACGATCCTCGTCATCCAGAATGATGAAATCGGCGTCCATTCCCGGAAGCAGCTTCCCTTTTGTCGTTAAACCGAATAATGCCGCCGGATTCTCAGATGTCATTTTCAGAATTTCAGGAATTGACTTGTGGAGCTTTCGATAACAATTACGAACACCCTGAAGCATATGGGTTACGCTTCCCGCTAAAACGCCATCTTCAAGCACGAGCTTCCCTTCCTCCGTCACAGTATAATGCCGCCCCTTTTCATAGTAATTTCCTTGCGGGAGTCCGGACAGGGATTCCGAATCGGAAATCATGATAAATTTTCCCATTCCTCCTTTTTTAATTCTGAACATCATTTCCAGCACTTCCTGCGATACATGCACAAAGTCGCAGATGACCTCGTTATACAAAGCCTCTGAAAGCAATGCGGCGCCGAAAGCTCCGCCATCCCGGCGGTCAATCGGAGACATCGCATTCCCCGTATGCGTTGAGGTAGATAAGCCTAAAACAATCCCTTTGTTATAGGCTTCAAAGGTAGCGGTCGTATGACCGCCTGATAACAGAATATGATGATTCTGACATTCGCGCATCAAGCTTCCTTCAGGATCCATTTCAGGCGAGATGGTCATATACTTCAGATGCCCGCCGGCTGCAGAAATATAAGAACGGAGTTTATCGACAGAAGGCTCGCATAATTGACTCAGTGCGAAACCACCTTTTTTTGCCGGATTCAGAAAAGGCCCTTCCATATGGATTCCAAAGATCTGCGCCTCATCCTTAATCTCCGTCCGCCTCTGTTCATCAATAACGCTTGCCAAAGCAGAAAGATTCTCATACTCCTTATCAAAATGTTCGCCGGCTGTCGGAAAAAATCCAGTAACCCCGATTGAGGTCATTGCCCTGGCTAAACCATGCAATTCTTCAGGATCCGCAGACTGAGCGGAATAACCCAAATAACCATGCGTATGAATATCAATCAGTCCCGGCAAAATCTTATTTCGCTTGAAATGATCTTCGCCTGACTGTAAATCTGGATAAAGGCCAACAATTTTCCCATCCTTGATTTCCAGCGTTCCTCTTACTGCTCCCTGAGGCGTCCAGATTTCATAGTTTTCAAATTTCATGAGTCATTGTCCTTACAACAGACCGATAAAAGTACCTAACAGTCCGATAACAAAGATCGCGATGATCAGGGTATTCACCTTAATTCCTTTCCGGATCGCATAGAAGACGGCCATCGTTAATGATAACGGCAGTAAATTCGGCATGATTTGATCGAAAATCTCCTGAACCACCAATACCATTTCGCCAATTTGAACGGTCAAACCGACATTAAGGCTCACCATTGTGGCAATCATGGCGCCCACGGTCGTCAAACCGATGACGGTCGCCAGCTTGGTCATATGATGAATCAGACCATTTTCATAGGATGTCTGAATGAATTTTGACCCCAGGACATAGCCCCAGATCGTGCAATAGTAGCGCAGCACTAAATGCGGCACATTAAACAGAATTAAGAACAGAATCGGGCCCAAGACATTGCCCTGCTGAGCCAGCGAGATGCCCACGCCCACAT
>NZ_CFQZWI010000070.1:0-16449 GCF_986127675.1 Holdemania sp.
TCCGATCTGCTTATCGGCTTAGGGATGGATGCGGATCAGGTCGAGGCGGATATGCAGGCCGTTTTAAGATCCTTGGTAATGAGAAACGAGTCGATTTCCGATGAGGAATTTTTCTATATTTTAAACTCGTTCCCCGATTATGAGCAATTCGGCAGGCAGGTTATCGAATTTAAAATTACGCTCGAGGGAACAAAAAGCTGGCGCAAAGTTCGCCTTCCGGCACTTCTCAATTTAACGGAGCTGGCCTGTGCGGCGATCGCCGCCTTTCATGGAATGGGCGGACATTTATTTACGCTCAAGTTGAAGAATAAACAATATTCTCCATCTGAATTTGAGCTGGGGGATTATGAAGATTCCAGCCGGGTTTCGCTTTGCCATCTGGAACTCAAAGAAAAATCGAAGATCCAGATTGACTATGATCTGGGTGAAGGCTGGAGCTTTAACTGTGTGGTCACCAAGGTTATAAATGAGGGTGAGCCTCTGTCAGAGCCGGAGCTGATCAGCGGGAAAGGCTATAATTTGTGGGAAGATAACCGCGAGTATCTGGAGTACTTGATACAAGATCCAAAAATTAAAGTGCAGGATTGGGAAGGCCGTTACCGTCAGGTCGGAAAGATTGCGAAGGAAGAAGGCATTACTCAGTTTGACATGGATGACCGCGAGGAATTTCCGCTGGAGATGCATCTTCTCCAGGAGCTTTACGAGCAGGCCTATAAAGCTTAAATCAGGGCGTTTTTGCGGGAAATTTTGAAAAAGGGGTTGACTCTGAAAAAAGAGTGAACTATAATCAGGTACATAAACAAAGGCTTTGAAAAGAATAGTAACTCCGATGGAAACTTGACAGAGAGCCCGGGCGCTGAAAAAGGGCAGTGAAAATCGTTGTGAAAATGGTCTTGGAGCTGCATACCGAGGGAAACTTAGGCTATGACGGATTCACCCGTTAACGTGATACGGTATAACGTTATTCAACGCGTACCGGAAGAGGCAGAACGTGAAAGCGGACTGCGAATTAAGGTGGTAACACGGGAAATCAACTCTCGTCCTTGTTGGGGACGGGAGTTTTTATTTTAAGGAAGGAAGAGGAACATGATAGAACTGGTCGGAGTCAATAAAACCTTTACGACGAAGGACCTGAACGTTGAGGCGTGCAAGGATGTTAACCTGAAAATCGAAGACGGGGATATCTTCGGCATCATCGGATTTTCCGGCGCAGGGAAATCGACGCTGGTCCGCTGCATCAACCTGCTGGAGCGGCCGACCTCCGGCAAGGTGCTGATCGACGGTGTCGATATCACCCAGCTGAAGGAAGCAGAGCTGCGCAAGATCCGCAAGAAGATCGGAATGATCTTCCAGCATTTCAATCTGATGCGTTCGCGTACGGTTTATCAGAATATCGCTTATCCGTTAAAAGGAAGCAAGCTCACTAAAGCCCAGATTGACAAAAAGGTCAAGGATCTGCTGGAACTGGTCGGGCTGAGCGAGAAGCTGAACGCTTACCCCTCGGAGCTGTCCGGCGGACAGAAGCAGCGTGTCGCGATCGCGCGGGCGCTGGCTAACGATCCGAAAGTGCTGCTGTGCGACGAGGCGACCAGCGCGCTTGATCCGCAGACAACCTCCAGCATTCTCAAGCTGCTGAAGGAAGTCAATCAGAAGCTGGGCATCACGATCGTCCTGATCACGCACGAAATGGCAGTCATCAAGGAAATCTGTAATCGCGTTGCGGTTATGGAGCTGGGCAAGGTCGTCGAAACCGGCAACATCCTGGATATCTTCTCGCATCCGAAAGCGCAGATGACGATCGATTTCATCAATTCCACCAATCCGATCACCAAGATTTACGAGCTGATCGACAACGGTGCGGAAATCGTGCGGCTGCATAAGGGCCAGCGGTTATTGAAGCTGACGTATGGCGCTGAGGAAACCAAGGAAGCGCTGATTTCGCAGCTGTCCAAGAAATACGACGTTGTGTGCAACATTGTGTTCGGCAACGTCGAGGTGATCCAGCAGGCCGCGCTGGGCAGTCTGATCGTCATGCTGGAGGGCAGCGAAGACGCGATGCGCAAGGCGGAAGCTGAATTAAAGCATTACAACATTGAAGTGGAGGTGCTGAAATGCTGGAACAATTAATTCCCAACGTGATGGTGAAGATCCCCAAGCTGATCCAGAGCATACTGGAAACCTTCCAGATGATGGGCTGGTCGGGATCGATCTCGTTTGTGCTCGGGCTGTTCTTCGGCGTCGTGCTGATCGTCACCCGCAAGGAAGGCATCATGGAATGTCATCCGGTCTATTGGGTTCTTGATAAAATTATCAACATCCTGCGTTCGATTCCGTTTATCATCTTAGTCCCGGCGACCTTATTTCTCTCGCGGGCGATTATGGGCACGGGCATCGGCGTCAAAGGCGCGATCATCCCGCTGATCATCGGCACGGTGCCGTTCTTCTCCCGCCAGATTGAACTGGCGCTGGCGGAGGTTGACGGCGGCCTGATCGAAGCGGCGCAGGCGATGGGCGATTCGCCGTTACAAATCATCTTCCGGGTCTATCTGAAAGAGTCGATTCCTGCGATTGTCCGGGCAACCACGATCACGTTCATCTCGCTGATCGGCCTGACCGCGATGGCCGGTGTTGTCGGCGCCGGCGGGTTAGGCGATTTCGCGATCCGCTATGGACATCAGCGCAGCGAACCGGACGTCATCTGGGTCACGATCCTGATTATTTTGATTCTCGTAACGATCGCGCAGGCGATCGGCGACGTGATCATAAAGAAAACAACACATTAAGGGGGAACTGAAAATGAAAAAACTACTCTGCTGCATCCTGGCTGCGCTGGTCTTAACCGGCTGCAGCGCCGCACCGAAAGAAAACAACACGACACCGGAAGGTTCTGAGGCCCGCACCGTCAAGGTCGGCGTCATCGGCGAAAACAACGAATACTGGCAGCCAATCATTGATGAAATGGCGAAGGACAACGTCACAATCGAATTTGTCACCTTCAGCGATTACGCGATGGTCAACAAAGCCTTGGCCGCCGGCGATATCGACATCGACAGCTTCCAGCACTACGCCTACTTTGATAAGGACTGTGAAGCCAACGGCTACGACCTGACGGCGATTGGTGAAACGGTGCTGGCACCATTAAGCCTGTATTCCAAGAAGATTGCCGGCATCGACGAAATCAAAGACGGCGATAAGATTGCGATCGCTTCCGACGTAACCAACGGCGGCCGTGCGATCAAGCTGCTGGAAAGCCTGGGCTTTATCGAAGTTGATCCGGAAAAGGGTTATACCCCGTCCGTCACGGACATTACGAAATACAACGTCAACATCGAAATTATCGAAATTGAAGCGAATACGATCCCAAGCATTCTGCCGGATGTGACCGCGGGCTTCATCAACGGCACAATCGCGATCGACTCCGGTCTGTCCCCGAACAAGGATTCGATCTTCATGGAATCGGTTCAGGAAGGCTCGGATAACCCGTATATCAACATCATCGCCGCGCGTACTGCGGACAAGGACGATGCGGTTTACAAGAAGATCTGCGAGTTATTCCAGACTGACGCTGTTGCTCAGATTATTAACGATCAGTATGACGGCGCGCTGATTCCGGCTTGGAAATAAAGCAATCGACTTCAGTAAAATCAGATTCCAATTAAAATTCAATTAAAAAGGCAGTGCGCAGAAGAGTACCGCGGAACCAACTGAAAAAGCGATCGGCAGAGGGTGAAAGGCCGAAGGGAAGTCCGTGGAAAGATGATCTGCAAGCCGCGGCTGTGAGCTGGACACGTCCAGGTGAGCGGCCGACGGGTTCGCCCGTTACCGCGAACACGGTTCTTCCCTGCAGGACAGAGAACGACCGGATGAGGCTGAGTCAGCGATGGCTTGGTAAAGAAAGGTGGTAACACGGAGGCTTCCGTCCTTTTTCGAGGATGGGAGCCTTTTGTTATAAATGAGAAGGAGAAAATGAAGATGAAAACAACGTTAAAACATGTCAGTGTTCTGTTGGCCTGCGCCGGATTGATCGCCGGCTGCTCCACAAAACCGGCTGCGCAGCCGTCCGCCGCGCCGCAGGATCAAACCGGAACGGAAAAAACTGTGATCACGATCGGGGCCTCGACCTCCCCGCACGCTGAAATCCTGGAATATGCCCAGCCGTATTTGGAAGAAAAGGGCTACACGCTGAAAATCGTGGAATTCTCGGATTATGTTACGCCGAACACCGCGCTGGAACAGGGCGATCTGGACGCGAATTATTTCCAGCATGATCCTTATCTGGAGCAGTTCAATGAGGATCACGGCACGCATCTGGTCACGGCCGGGGGCATCCATTTTGAACCGTTAGGCATTTATGCCGGCAAGTCAAAAGCCTTATCCGCGATCGAACAGGGCGGCTGCAGCTTTGCCGTGCCCAACGATGGCACCAATGAAGCGCGGGCGTTGCAGCTGTTGGAAAGCCTGGGTTATATCAAGCTGAAAGACGGCGTGGGCTTAAAGGCGACGCCGGTGGATATCGTTGAGAATCCGTATAACGTCAGCATTGTAGAGATAGACGCTTCGCTGGTAGCCCAGACCAAAGACGACGTGGACTTTGCGATCGTCAACGGCAACTATGCGCTGGACGCCAAGATCACCGATCTGCTTCTGACCTCGGAACAGGCTGATTCCGAAGGCGCGAAGACGTATGCAAATATTATCGCCGTTCGCGAAGGCGAGGAAAACAGCGATAAAACAAAAGCTCTGATCGACGTTCTGACCAGCGATGAAGTCCGCGCCTATATCCGCGAGCATTACAACGGACTGGTGGTTCCCGTCGAATAAGCCATGAGCCGCCCGGCGTGTCCGGCGGCTTTTTTTCATGAGAAAGTTTTGCCAGCACCGGCAGAGAGACCCACTATGGCAATGCAATACATTTCCTTGCGCAGGCAAGAAGCGCAGGTATAACCGAACAGGCATCCGATCCAAAGGAGTTGAAAAAGACAGTAAAGTCCGGCTGCGGGTTCTTGTTCGATCCGTCATGCTGAAAAAGGCTGGCGTTTCAGCGAAAGCAGCGCATGGCGAAGCCTAAAAAGCCGAAGCGGCGGATCGAAGCGGAAGGGGAAGTGGGATGGAAGCTGGAAATTCCTTGAGAACAGGCTGTGGAGTGTGATAAACTTAGAGCAAAAGACAGGAGGAAGCTGTGCGTGGAAGAGAAACAGATACTGTCGGAAATTGAGAAACAGGAACGCCAGCTTTCAACGTACTGGCGGAATCTGCATTGGCGGGTGTGCGCGGTGCTGGCGGCGGGAACGGCTGCGGCGGAGATTCTATTGTTTTTTGTCTTGAACGCCGCGGCATTGATCAGCTGCACTGTGCCGGAATATCTGCTTCGCTATATCGCGGTTCCAACATTGATCAACGCAACGCTGGTGCTGGGCTGCCGGCGGCTGATCAATACCCGGCATTGGGAAGAAACGAAAAAGGATGGACTTGTGTCGCTGACGATGACCCTACTGTGTTTTGTCATCACGGTCATCCACGGGGCGTTCAGTTCTGTTTATATGATGTTTGTGCTGCCGACGTTGCTGACAACCTTATATGAGCGCAAGCGGCTGACGGTCGTGATTGCGGCAACGGGGATGGCGTTATGTGTTCTCAGCGCGTTTATGCCTTCCTGGGATCCGGACAAGATCGTCACCGCGTATTACTTCAGCGATATTCTGATCTGCCTGATGGTGCAGGCAGGTACGCTGGCTGCCTGTTGGGAGCTGCTGGAATTCCAGCGCCGCCGTCAACAGATCAGCCGGCGCAGGGATGCGGAGCGGATTTCGTTAGAGCGGGAAGTCAGTCATGACGCTCTGACCGGAGTCGGCAGCCGGATCGCGCTGAACCGCTGCTTTGAAGAATTGGAAACGGAGCGGGATTACACGCTCGTCTTGTTGGATCTTGATGATTTCAAACAAATCAATGATCAGCTCGGTCATCTTTCCGGCGATGAGGTGCTGCGGTACGTTGGAAAATTGTTAAATGAAACTCCGGAATTCATGCATGCCTACCGCTTTGGCGGCGATGAATTTTGTCTGGTGCTGAAGCAGCCGCAAAGCGAGGAGCCGGAAGTGATGCTGCGGCGGCTGCAGAACCAGTTCAGCCAGCGGATGATGGACTTGTTCCCGCAGTTCCCGATGACGCTCAGCCTGGGGATTCATCGCCAGCAGCCGGGCGAATCGGCGCTGCAATGCTTTCGCCACGCTGACGAAGCTTTGTATGCTGCGAAAGGGTAAGGCAAGAATCAGCTTACGGTAAAGTAAAGGAGTTTTCGATTATGGAAATGTGGGACTGCTATACCTGGGATCGGCAAAAGCTTGGCCGTCAACATCGCCGCGGGGAACCGATGGCGGAAGGCGAGTATCATCTGGTCGTGGAAATCTGGACGGTGAACCGGCAGGGGGAGCTGCTGCTGACACAGCGCCATCCTGATAAACCCCATGGATTATTGTGGGAAATGACCGGCGGTTCGGTGCTGGCTGGCGAAACAAGCCGGGAAGGCGCCTGCCGCGAACTGCGCGAGGAAGTTGGCTTGCGGTGCAGCCCGGAAGCGCTGGTCTACATCGGCACGGTCGTGAAGGGGCGTGCGATTGTCGATTTGTATCGCTGTGATCAGGAATTTGACGCGGCAAAACTGTCGCTGCAGCCGGAAGAAGTGGTCGCGACACGCAAGGTTACGCGCGGGATGTTTTTGGACATGATCGCTCAGGGCGAAGTGGTGCCGCACGTCGGGCTGCAATTCCAGTTATTTGCGGAAAAGATTCTGGATCCGAAAACTTCGAATTGACGGAATGAAACAAAATGTAAGAAAATGAAAGAAATTAAATGAGCGTCTGATTTATGACGCTTTCTTCTTACACGAATGATTGACTTTTTTTACAGGATTGTGTATCATTACTTCATTGATAAACATCGGCTTATCAATCAGTGATTTAGAATCGCCAACAACTCTTGGTGGGGCTCACTGCATTCCTGTTTGAAGGAAAGAAATTGGAATCAGAGGTTGGGGAACCGCTGATTTTTTTCTGCGATGACCTGCTCTCACGATAGCGAAAAGGAGAAAGAAAATGCGAACGATTTTACGAAATGCGAAAATCTGGCTGGGCGGCGATCAATTTGCCAGTGCCGTGCTCTTTGACTCATCTCAAATTCTGGCGGTCGGCACCGACGCTCAGGTAAAAGCCCGGTGCCAAAAGAGTGATCAGGTCATCGACGTGCAGGGCCGGCTGGTCCTGCCGGGATTGTGCGACACGCATCTGCATTGTTACAACAAGGGCTGCACGCTGCAGAACATCGACTTGCAGAATGCTGCCTCGATTGAGGAGGTTGTTGCCCTCAGCCGGGATTATATTCTGGCACATCCGGATTTCAGCGTGATCCATGGCCGAGGCTGGAATCATGATTATTTTGCGGAAGGCCGGATCTTAAACCGCACGGATCTGGATCGCATCAGCACGCGCGTGCCGGTGGTTTTGACACGGGCCTGCGGACATATTGCCTGTGTAAACACATGCGCTTTGCAGCGGCTGGGCTTCACCGGGGCGATCGTTCAGCCGCAGGACGGTCAGATCGACGTTGACGAGCAAGGCTGTCCGACCGGAATCTTCCGCGAAAACGCAATGCTGTTGTTAAAGCCGCTGGATCCGCCGCTGACGGTGGACCAGATCAAGGAGCGGTTGGCGCTGGCGTTGGACGCGGCGGCCCGGGCGGGGCTGACGACTGTGCATTCCAATGACATTACCAGTGAAAACCTGGATCTGATGCTCGAGGCTTATCGCCAGCTGCGCGCGGAAGACCGGATGCCGGTGCGGGTCGTTCTGCAGTGCACGCTGACCGATCCCGAATCATTAATGCGTTACCTGGAAATCAGGAAACAAACGCCGCCGGACGAGGTGCTGGTGTTCGGCCCGCTGAAATTGTTGACCGACGGCTCGTTGGGCGCGCGGACAGCCTGGATGCGTCAGCCGTATGCCGACGATCCATCGACACGGGGGATTGCGACGATGACCCGCGTGCAGCTGGACGCGCTGGTGTCACTGGCGCATGCCCATGGACTGCAATGCGTCTGCCATGCGATCGGCGATGCGGCGATTGAAATGGTGCTCGATACGTTTGAACACGTGAACCGGACATGTCCGGATAATCCGCTGCGGCATGGAATCGTACATTGCCAGATCACCGATTCTGCGCTGATCGACCGGTTTGCCTCCACGCATACCGCGGCGCTGGTTCAGCCGATCTTCCTTCACTATGATCAACATATCGTCGCGCAGGGGTGGGAAACGAACTGGCGCAGACTTCCTATGCCTTCCGTTCATTAGCTGAGCGCGGCGTGGCGGTTTCGTTCGGCACGGATTGTCCGGTAGAGGATCTCAATCCATTTGCGAATCTGTACTGTGCGGTTACGCGCAAGGATCTGCGCCATCCCGAAGCGAGCGGCTACCGCCCAAAGGAGGGATTCTCTCTGAAAGCGGCGCTGCGCTGCATGACTGAAACCGCAGCCTGGCAAAGCTTTGAGGAAGGCCGCAAGGGCGTAATTCAGGTCGGGGCCCTGCCGGACTTTACGATCTGCGATCAGGACTTGTTTACGCTGCCGCCGCAGAAGCTTAAGGATGTCCGCAGCTGGATGACGATCAGTCAGGGAAAAATACAGTGGCAGGCGAAATAATCCGGATCGTTTGAGATCTGTGATTTTACGCCGGCTGTGCACGATTGAAAAAACGCCGCATCACCGGTGATCCTTATAATAACGGATAAGATTACAGAAAGAAAAAGGCTCAGTTTCCAGAGGTTATGGAAGCTGAGTCTTTTGACTATGAATTATTGAGCACCGCGCGGCCCAACGCCTTCGCCACATCCTCGCATCGGTCGCAGCACTTTTCCAGCCGTTCATAAATTTCCATCCAGACCATGATTGCCAGCGGATCCTGCGGCGTGGCGAACAGTTCGTGCATCGTTTCGGCATACAGCCGGTCGCCGTTCTCCTCCAGTTCGTTAACTCTGCGGATCAGATCTTCCAGCGTCGTGGATTTTTTGAAATGCCGGAACTCTTCGAGCGCCTGCTGCAGCGTGCGGATGCACTCGATGATCAAGCCGCAGAACTGCAGCGCCGGCGGGTCGATTTGATGAATATTATACATATACAGCCGGATCACAACGTCCTCGATCGCGTCGGTCAAATCGTCGATCACATCGGACAGCTCCATGATGTCCTCACGTTCAATCGGCGGCAGAAATTCGCGGATCAGCTGATCGGTCAGCTGATGCTTCAGCGTATCCGCACTGTGTTCCACAGTATGAATTTGTGCCATCCGCTCCTTGAGCACAGCCGGGTCATACGTTTCCAGCGTTTCCTTCAACAACTCCCCAGCCCTTAACGAATGCCGGCCCATTTCCAGAAACGCGTTGAAATAATCAAATTGTTTGCCCATAAACAACTCCTTCCATTAAAAGAGAATAAAGAACAACTTCGCCATCAGAAAGCCGATCAATCCGCATCCTGGAAAGGTCAGAACCCAGGTCATTACCATTTCTCTGACGACGCCCCAGTTGACGTTGGACAGCCGCCGCGCCGCGCCGACGCCCATGATCGCCGTCGTCTTGGTGTGGGTCGTGCTGACCGGAACACCGGTTAGTGAGGAAACCAACAGGCACAGCGCCGCCGCGGTATCCGCTGCGAAGCCCTGATATTTTTCCAGACGAACCATGTCCATGCCGACGGATTTGATGATCCGGTAACCGCCGATACTGGTGCCTAAACCCATGATGGCGGAACACAGAATCATCAGCCACAGCGGGATCACGAAGGATTCGACATGCGCCTGCCCCTGGCGAGAAAGACGCCCAGCAGGAAAACACCCATGAATTTCTGGCCGTCCTGCGCTCCGTGCATGAACGCCATCGCCGCCCCGCCGCCGATCTGCGCATAGCGGAAAAACGAATTCGTGCGCCGCCGGTCCAATTTGCGGCACAGCGCTTCAACCAGCTTCACGCACAGCCAGCCCAGCGTGAAACCCAGAATTGTCGAGAGCACCAGCCCGTAAAGAACCTTGATCCATTCTGATCCATTAATCCCGCCCAAACCGCCGTGCAGGGCGATCGCCGCCCCCGACAGCCCGGCGATTAAGGCGTGGCTTTCGCTGGTCGGAATGCCATATTTCCACGCCAGCACCGCCCAGCTGACAATCGCGAACAACGCCGCACACAGCGCGATGAGCGCCTGTTGGGGATCGGAGCCGAAATCCGCGATGTTGTAAATTGTTTCGGCGACCGTAGCGTTGACCATCGTCATAAACAGCACGCCCAGAAAATTGAAGAATGCCGCCATCAGCACGGCGCTGCGGGCCGACATCGAACGGGTCGATACACAGGTTGCGATCGCATTGGGCGCGTCCGTCCAGCCGTTGACCAGAATTACGCCGATCGTTAAGATCACGGTGATCAATAACGGCAGGCTGTGGGTCAGCTGCTGCAGAAAATCAAATAACGAAATGCTCATTCTGCGCTCCTTTCTTTGTTTGGCTTCATTGTAGCATTTCTGCCGCCGGCGGAACAGGAAAACTTCGGGAGTACGACAAACAGATCAGGCTGAATGTCAACTTGAAGAAAACGCAAATTCTGCTGTTGTGTCGTCAGATCTCAATCAGATGTTCGATTTCTGCCATAATTGACAGAAAAGAAACAGTGCCGGCCGGGGATCCATGATATAATAAGGTCGAAAAATGTCAGGGGGAGAAGTATGCCAGCAACTTATACACATGCCGTTTACGGCCGTCAGGTTCTGGATCAGCTGGAGCCTGCGCTGCGTGAACGGATCATTTCACATTTAGATTGTTACAACATCGGTCTGCACGGACCGGATCTGCTTTTCTTTTATAAACCTTTAAGTCAGGCGCCAATAAAAAAACAAGGCTATGCGATGCACCATGAACCGGGCCGTCCGTTCTTTGAACACGCCCGCACCCTGATCCGTCAGAGCGTGGATCCGGAGGCGGCGCTGGCCTATATTCTGGGCTTTATCAATCACTTTGTGCTGGACAGCCTGAATCATCCGGCGATCTTTGCGTTTCAGGAAGAATCCGGGCTGAGCCACAGCGAGATCGAGTCGGAATGGGATCGGGCGCTGATGGTCGCGCAGGGCAAGGATCCGCTGCGCACCCGCTCGACGGAGCATCTGACGATTTCGCCCGCGTGCTGCCAGGTGATCGCGCCGTTCTTTGACGTCCGTCCGCGCGATATCGAACAATCGCTCAAGACGATGACCGGCTTGCTGGATCTGTTTGTCGCTCCCGGCGCGGCAAAGCGCAATTTCATTCTCGGAGTGATGGGCTTGGTCGGAGTCCGCAAGAGCGAAGGCGGCCTGATCATCAACCGCGAGCCGAATCCGCGCTGCGCTGATTTTATCCAGCAGCGAATGGCGGGGATGGACGAAGCCGCAGTGCTGTCCGTGCGTCTGATCCGCGAATACGTCGCGACGCTGAACACTCAAAAACCGCTGGATCCGTGGTATGACGAAGACTACGAGTAGAGGATGAACAATGGGGGACAACATGGAAAATAAGAAACTCACAGCCTTGGAGAAACAATGGATTTTATACGACGTCGGCAATTCCGCGTTTATTCTGTTAGTCGCGACGATTATGCCGATCTACTTCAATTCTCTCTGCCAGAGCGCGGGGATTGCGGAAGTCGATTATCTGGCGTACTGGGGTTATGCCGCTTCCGTTTCAACGCTGATCGTGGCGCTGAGCGGACCGGTGCTGGGCACGCTGGCCGATTATCAGGGCCTCAAGAAGAAAATATTCGCACTGTGCGTGATGGTCGGCGTGTGCGCGCTGGCGGCGTTGTGGATTCCGACCTCATGGCGAGTATTTTTGATTCTGTACATCGTGGCCAAGGTCGGCTATTCCGCCAGCCTGATCTTTTACGATTCGATGCTTTCGGACGTCACGACGCCCGAGCGGATGGATCGGGTGTCCTCGCATGGTTATGCGTGGGGTTATATCGGCAGCTGCATTCCGTTTGTGATCAGTCTGGTCTTTGTGCTGTTTTACGAACAGTTTTCGATGACGATCATGACGGCGATGATTCTGGCGTTTGTGATCAACGCCCTGTGGTGGCTGGGCTGCACGCTGCCGCTGTTAAAAAACTACAAGCAGAAATACTATGTTGAAGATGTGCAGAAGGATAAGCTTCGCGGCAGCTTCCGGCGGTTAGCCGATTCGTTCCGCAAAATCCGCAGACATCGGAAAATCTTTCTGTTTCTGATCGCGTTCTTCTTTTACATCGACGGCGTCTATACGATCATCGACATGGCAACCGCGTATGGCAGCGCCTTGGGATTGGATACTCAGGGCTTGTTAGTGGCGTTACTGGTAACGCAGATCGTTGCGTTTCCCAGCGCGCTGGTGTTTGCCTGGCTGGCCCGCAAGATCAACAACGCCAGATTGATCCAGCTCTGCATTTTCGCGTATACCGGCATTGCACTCTTTGCGATTCAGTTGGATAAGCAATGGGAATTCTGGGTGCTGGCGGTGTGCGTCGGCTTGTTTCAGGGCGGCATCCAGGCGCTATCACGTTCCTATTTTGCGCAGATCATCCCGCCGGAAAACGCCGGAGAATTCTTCGGCCTGTTCGACATCTGCGGCAAAGGCGCAGCCTTTCTGGGCACAGCTTTGGTCAGTCTGACAGCGCAGATCTCTGGCAGCGCCAATGGGGCGATTGCGATTCTTGCGGTGATGTTTGTCATCGGCCTGTTTTTGTTCAACCGTGCCCAACGCATGGAATAAACTGAAAACGATGGGGCAGCCCATCGTTTTATAACGTTTTATGAAGATTGTGCGGTGCGCATGGAGGACAAACCGTGGTTCTAATTTAGAAGTGGAACAGCTGGTGCAGGAAGCCGTAAGAATTTCCCAGAAGGTAGCAGATGATGAATAAAATCAGACAACTGGGGATCAGTACCAGCATCAGATTTTTCAAATTCAGCGGCCGATGTTTCGCCATCGCGTATCCCTCCTGTTCTTGTCTTTATTGTACCCCAATTCCGGCGTTTCATCCTTTAAGACTTCGTAAAGAAAAATAAAGGATTTATGAAGAAATGGGCAAACTGCGATCTTCCGGATTGTTCTGCGTATGGATGATTAACTCGAAAACAACTTCGTAAATTGTTTGAAAAGCGCGCAGATAAAGGCTTTTTCATTATTTTGAATGCCAGGACCATTGCGCCGGGAAACAGTTCATGCTATAATTCAAAAAATCAGTGAGGAAAATTTCATTGCCATAAGTGGGCGGATGAAGCGCTGAAGCAGACTGAATGGCAGCGACGCACGAAGGGCGCCGCCGCTGAAATGAGACTGATCGGATCCCTTTCGCGGATCCAAGGCGGCAACCCTGCTGTGTCATTATGAGAGACGCAAAGCTCATAGTGTGAATTGAAATGAAAGGATGTGTTTTCGTTGGACGATTTGCCCCACCCCACGGTTAAGTCAGGGCACCTGCCATCTCCGATTTGGATGAAACTGTCAAGGATCAGAATGTTCATCCGATATCATGTTATCCGATTCTGAGAGTGAAATCAGAAATAAATCAGAAGGATAAAAAAGGAGAGAGGTAAGATGAGTAATACGATGACGCTGATTGGAATTTTAGCCATTCTGGTCTTTTGCTCGAGTTTTTTCTCGGCGACTGAAACGGCGTATTCCAGTATCAATAAAATAAAATTAAAAAATATGGCTTCGGCCGGCAGCCGCAAGGCGCAGAAAGCGCTGGAGCTGGCGGACGGCTACGACCGGTTGTTATCCACGATTCTGGTCGGCAACAACGTGGTCAATATTCTGGCTTCGTCGCTGGCGACGGTTTTGTTCGTGCAGAATTTGGGCTTCGGCGACGCCGGAGTCAGTCTGTCGACCGCGGTCATGACGGTCGTGATCTTAATTTTCGGCGAGATTTCACCGAAAAGCATTGCGAAGGAAACGCCGGAGAAGTTTGCGATGGCGGTTGCGGGGGTGATCGGGTTTATCCAGACGCTCTTAACCCCGATCAACTTCCTGTTCAGCTTGTGGAAGAAGCTGCTTTCGATGTTGTTTAAAGTTGAAAACGACGATTCGATGACGCAGGAGGAACTGTTGACCATCGTTGAGGAAGCACAGAACGAAGGGGATCTGGAAGCCCATGAAAGCGACTTGATCTGCGCCGCGATTGAATTCAACGATCTGGACGTCAAGGATATCTTAACGCCGCGGGTCGACGTGGTTGCGGTCGATGTTACGGATTCGCTGGATGAGATCGAGCTGATGTTCCGCAACAACAATTTCTCGCGTCTGCCGGTCTATGAAAACTCGATCGACAATATCGTCGGAGTCATTCACGAAAAGGATTTCTACAATTTATACTACAACCACATGGGCACGTTCAAATCAATTACCCAGACGTTGTTATATACCAGTCCGCACGTCAAGATATCCACGCTGCTCAAACAGCTGCAAAGCTCCAAAACTCATATGGCGGTCGTGCTGGACGAGTACGGCGGGACCGCCGGCATCATCACGCTGGAAGATATTCTGGAAGAACTGGTCGGTGAAATTTACGATGAACACGATCAGGTCAAGGAGTATTACAAGGAACTGGATCCGAACACGTATCTGATCGAGTGCGATATGGATCTGGACGATATGTTTGAATTCTTTGGTCTGGAAGATGAGGAAGATTACGACTTTATCACCGTCAGCGGCTGGGTTATCCATGAGCTGGAACGGATTCCGAAGGTCGGCGAATCATTCACATATAAAAATCTGGTCGTCACAGTGACGCAGACTGACGCCCGTAAGGTGATCGAGGTGAAGGTCAGGGTCCTGCCGCAGGATCAGGATGAAGAAGATGACGATCACAAGCCGAAGAAACAAAACGGCATGAAGATGCTTTCGTTCTAAAATCAGGAATCAAGGAAAATGATCAACGCCGGCGGTAGCCGGCGTTTTCTTGATGGGAACGCAGTGAATCCGGATTGGGCAGAAAGGAAAACGATCCGGCCGGAAAAGGAAATTCAGCTAGAACTTGCGGTCAGGCACAAACGGGCTTAAAATGAAACCAGGAAAACAAGGAGGATCCGTTATGAAAATAATTTTGGATTTGGATACCGGCATCGACGACGCGCTGGCGCTGAGTTATGCGCTGGGCGATCCGGCAGCGGAGGTGATCGGCGTGACCTGCACCTATGGCAATGTGTTTCAAAAGCAGGCATTGGAAAATACGGAAACCTTGTTAAAAGCGCTGGGCCGAACCGATATTCCGGTCTATGCAGGACCGGTTCATCCCCTGACCCAAACCGACTTTGCGCCGACACCGATGTGCCGGGTTGTGCATGGCGAATATGGATTTGGCAAAGCGCTGATTGAACCGGATCCGGATCTTGTCCGGCCCCGGCCGGCTGTGGAATTTATTCTGGAAGCCGCCCGGCAGTATGGAGCGGAACTGACGCTGTTGACGGCCGGTCCTCTGACGACGCTGGCGGAGGTGCTGCGCCGGGATCCGGAATTCAAAAACCGGATTGGCCGGGTTGTCTGCATGGCCGGGGCGCTGACGGTGGCCGGAAATGAAACACCGTTTGCGGAAGCCAATGTGCGTGTCGATCCGGAAGCGGCGGCCGAGGTTTTTGCCAGCGGGCTGCCGTTGGTGCTGGTGGGACTGGACGTGACGCTGAAGACGCTGTATGATCAGGCGCATATTGATCATCTGCGCGCCTTGAAGACGCCGGCTTCGGAATTAATCGGCGGGCTGATGCAGTTTTATCTCGACTATTACAAAACTGATAAGCGCCGTCTGGCCGGCTGTCCGCTCCACGATCCGCTGGCCGCAGCCGCCGCGCTGCATCCGGATCTGATGACAACGCTGCCGGTCAACCTCAAGGTCGAGCTGGAAGAGGCCGCCGGACGGGGCCGGACCGTCGCTGATCTGACGCGGCTCAACGACTCACAGAAGGATCATCAGATGGCGATCGACGTTGACGTTCTGCGCTTTCTGGAGCTGTTTACCCACGCGTTGGAACGATCTTTGGGAAATCGTTAATCCGGAATTGGAAACGTGGTGTGAGATCGAAAGGAAGTAAACTTTGAGTTTCTTTGTATTGAATGTAAATGAAATGAAAGTGATGAAATTCTGCCTTTATCACTTTCATTTTTTGTAAAATTTTGTATAATGAACCTATTGAAAGAAATGAGGGTGAACTATGATTTGTATTAAAAATGGATGGGTGCACGACGCGGTTCATGAAGAACCGTATATTGCGGACATCTTGGCAGACAAGGGCAAAATCACGGCGATCGGTCGAAATCTGATCGTGCCGCAGGATTGCGAGATCGTCGACGCGACGGATAAAAATGTTTATCCAGGCTTTGTCGAGGCGCATTGCCATATCGGCCTGGATGG
>NZ_CFQZWI010000071.1:0-16358 GCF_986127675.1 Holdemania sp.
TTTCCCTACACGACGCTCTTCCGATCTCACAGATTCGCGCGAATATTTTCGATATGCTTTCTGAAGATTTGAAACCGGAATCCGGATTAGCTCGTCTTTGCTCATTAATCTATCGCCGCTGCTACGCCAGAATCCATGTGCGTCAATCTGCCATTGTGCTCTTGTATAGTCTTCTTTTGATTTAACTACCGGATCATCAGCGTAAGCATTAGATCGATTTGTCGGAAGCTTCCGAAATAGAAGAATATATTCAGGGCAACCTACACCCATCTTTGACCCATCTTTACATTGTTCGGACCATCCAAGCCGATATGTTTGATTATTTTCTCTCACGACGTCAGTAACCACTGTGATCATTCCGAAATATTGAAATCCGTGCTTCATATAGTGATCTATGCAAAGTGCATGAAATGGTTCGATCGTCGGCATTCCGGTACCTGTTGCGTTGCCGAATAAGACACGATCTTTGACGTGGATCGCAGCCACTCGTCCAGGCTGCAGGATCCGATATAATTCCGGCGTTAAAAAATCCATCTGTTCAAAAAACTTCTTTGTGTCTTCATTGTGACCGAAATCATTATAATTTGGCGTATATTCATAATGATTAGAAAACGGAATAGACGTGTGGATTAATCCAACACTGTTACTTTTCATTCGCTTTGTTTCTTCTACACAGTCATCGTTGACTGCCGTATATAATTTACCTTCAACTTTCACTGCTTTTACTCCCATCTTTCTTTTTAACCGTTCCGATTTCCCGGCTTCGCTCAACCCATATTTCTTCACAATTTTGATCATCTTACCTACCATGTGATCGTGCTGCTTCCACTTATCCATAAGGACATCTTTAACTTTGTCTTCTTCATCGGTATAAATGATATCAACGATAACTTTATCATTCTGAAGAAATCGATAAATCCGATGAACCGCCTGAATAAAATCATTGAATTCATAATCAATCCCAACGAAGATCGCTCGGTGACAATAGCGTTGAAAGTTGCACCCTGATCCGGATAGTTCTTTTTTTGTTGCAAACAAGCGACATTTTCCATCCGAAAAATCGATCACTCTTTTTTCGCGAATTTCATAATCCTGTGAGCCGTAGATCTCCACGGTATTGGGAATTTGCTTTTTGATCTCATGTCGTTCCGCTTCTAGGTCATGCCATAAGATAAAGTGAGCTTCCGGATCTGAATCAACGATTTCTTTTGCCTTTTTCACACGGTCCTGAATGCTCATTCTCTTGATTGCTGCAGCGTCATGAAGGCTCACTGCAGCGTCGCGATAAAGAAGTGGCTGCCCGTCGCGATCTGTGATTTCTGTGTTTTCAATATGCAGTCGGTGAAACCGAACATCCAGCGGAGGAAGATCATAACCATCATCAGAATAACTTGAATCAAGATCTGACGGCCTGGTAGCAAATAATGCCCAGCTGCTGACCCAAAGCCAAAACTCATCTTCTTGCGCTGGATATAATGTCAAATTATTAGCCTTTGTACTGTCTCTTTGAAAGAATCTCGTCAACGCTTGCCCTGTGTCCATAACACCTAAATATCCAGCATAATGAATCAGCTCTTTGTATTTGTTGGGCGACGGCGTAGCCGTTGCGACAAGCTTATATTTCACTTTTTTAAATTTATCAAGAAAGGTTTGATAAGTCTTGCTTCCAAAACTTCGCAGCACCGAAGCTTCATCCAGCGACGTCGCCGTAAAATAAGCCGGATCGATATCACCATCTCTCACACGCTCATAGTTCGTTAACAGGATTGATTCATCGCTGTTTTTGATTTCTTCCATTGTTCGCACATATTTCACTTCGATATTTAATAATTCGCGAGCGTCGCGTTCAAATTCTTGTTTTACGCCTAACGGAAGAACAATCAGCGCCCTCCCTCCTTCATGGTTTGTTATCTGTCTGCACCATTCCAATTCTTGAATCGTCTTCCCAAGACCAAATGATTCAAATAGCGCCCGACACCCTCCGCGGATCGCCCAGCATACCGCGTCCCGTTGATGCGGTTTCAGAATGGGTGCGATCTCTTCTGGATCGATATCAAATCCGCTTTCAGCTGCAAGTTCTATTTTTGTTTTTAAAAACTCTTCGTATTTCATACTTTCTCCTTAAAACGGCAAATCATCTATGCAGACATTATCAAACACTTCATCGTTGGTATAGCTATCTTGATTTAAACTTGTTTGTTGCTTACCACTGCTCTGCGTTGATGCTTGTCGCTGGATCTCGACCCGCTCACAGACGACTTCGGTAACGTTCACTTTCTGGCCAGAGGCATTGTCATAGCTGCGCGTCTGGATCCGGCCATCCACCGCAAGCAGCGCTCCCTTTTTTGCATATCTGCAAATGTAGTCGGCCGACTGCCGCCAAGCCTGGCAGCTGATCCAGTCTGTTATCACCTTATCCTGCCCTTTTTGTTTAGGGCGGTCCACAGCAAGCTGGAAGCCGCAGACGGACAACCCAGACTGCGTCTTGCGCAGCTCAGGATCCCGAGCCAGCCGGCCGGTTAAGATTACTCGGTTAATCATGATCGTTTACCCTCCCACGGGATCATCCCGATCACTTCTATCTCTGTTTCTTGTAGTTTCAGCGCTCCGCTTACGAGTCGCAAGCCCTCCACAGCATTACTGCACATGATGTAAGACGGCGCCAAGTGTGGATAACGGAGCAGACGATAAACCATCAGCACGCTTCCAGCTCCTTCAGCACTCGCTCGAGCCGATAACGTCCATTATTGGTTAGCTGCGTTTGCCAGGCGTTCGCCCGTGGCGACCAGCGGAAACCATTCTTTTTTAGGATGTCGCGGATTTCTGCCGAAGGTTTATCTTCAAATAGCAGTTTGATCCGCATTGCTTCGGGGTCTTCGACAACCGAAAATCCGTCATACTCTTTCGTGTCAGCAGGCCGGGCTTTCACTTCCTCCAGATTCTTGATTCGCTCTTTCACACGCCGGATTTCCGCGTTGTTGTTGGATAAAGCCCAACTTTCAAACGGCTTCGGGTCTGCGCGCCAATTGATGTCCAAAGATATTTTCAGTTTTTCCAGCTCTTCTAAAGGTAAATTAGGGCAACCGTCCAGCGTTTTATACTTGCGATAAAAGGCATTGACTGCCTTCATGGTTTCCTGCGCCTGCTCAAGATTCGCCAGCTTGTTTTTCAGCTTTTCTATAGCTTCCGGATCACCGGCGGTTATGACTTCCTTACCATTTAGCAGATTTCTGATTTTATCTTCGATCGCTTTGCACATTTTATACTTCTCTTGGTTTCGATCCCACGCCTGATTCTGCTTTTCTTTTTTTCTCATCGGAAATTTAGCCGGTCCAGCGATCATCACCGACGGACACATCTGATCAATCCGAAAATTGGTATTGTAGTAGTCAGCCAGTAATTTAGCATACTGATCAGCTAATTTCTCCGCTTTCTCAGCGGCGTCTGGCCGTCTATCAGCCACTTTCTCAGCCAGCTGGTATATTTGTTCTGCTTCCTGTCGATAAGCTGATGTCGCACTTCCTTCGCGGTAGTCATCAAAGGACATCATTTCCTTTGATCGCCGGGCTGCAGCTTCGTTAATTTCGTAGTATTTTCTTTCCATCTCTACTTCTCCTGTTCTTTTAATTTGCGGCGGATTTCTTCAAATTCTTCGCGGTCGAAATCGGTTTCATCTGTGACTTCCGGATCCGATCCAGCTTTCATCTGTTGGTAGTAATCAGGCAGCACGTCCTGTCGTCGCGATGTAAAAGGGCTTTTCTGCTTAACTGGAAAGAAACCTTTCCAGCTTCTTTCTATCGATTGATTTACAATTTCAATTTTTGATAAATCATCTGATGCGAGTTTGTCGAGATTTTTTAATAATATTTCCAACGCATTTAACGTGAACCCTTTCATTTTGTTTCTCATTTCAACAAAATTTTCAAGCGATGATCGAAGATCTAAATTTGACGTGTAGTCTGCGATTATAGATCTATATGTTTTATTTACTTTACTTTTATTTACTTTACTTTTATTTGTGTACTTTCTGTTAACATTAACTCTATTTATGTCAACATTAATCCCGTTTATGCCATCATTTACTGCTTTTTTGGGTACATTTAAAACGGCATATTTATTGCAAATTTTTTCACCGATTCTTCTATCCGTAGCTTCTAAATATCTTTCCTGGATACCTTTTGAAGTTAGAATTCCAAATTCTTTAAATTTGCTTTGATCAAATATACCTCTTTTTAAACACGCATTGACTACCTCGGACACGGCGTTAACACCCACGGATTCTTTGCTCGCAAACATTAACGCAACGTCCTGCGACCATTCCATGTAATACCCATTTTCTCCATAGATATATTGGAATAGCCTGATCACAATGCCGAACCCAAGCAACCCAAACTCAGCCTTTATTAAATTTAATTTGGTATCTAGTGCGACATCTAACGGGAAGTAATCCAAGCCTTTTTTTACTGGTCTTCCCATTTTTACCTCCTTAACACCTTGCCAACCTAACCAGACGGACAAAGCACCAAATTCGGCTTCACTTTTATTTGTATCTCATTTTTTCCATTTTTTCGCGCTTTCTTTCTTTTGTTGCGCGAACATAAATTCTTGTCGTTTCCAGGCTGCTGTGCCCAAGAATATCGGCAAGCTCAATTTCTAGCCCACCCGCTTCCAAATACTCCAATGCAAAGAAATGACGGAAACTGTGCGGATAAACTTTTTCTTTTTTCACCTTTGAAGACCCTGCGATTTTTTTTAGTCGTTTCCAAATTGCAGAGTTGGTCAGCTGCTTCCCTGGTATTCGGCCAGGAAATAAAGTCCCTGATCGAATTTTGTTTTCTTTGCAATAAGATCGAAGATCATGAAGCAACTCACGTCTGATCGGTACAGATCTTGTTTTCCCTTTGTTAGTTACTTCTATATAAGGTCCTAAATTCTCAACGGTAAAGAATTTTAATTCTTCTATACGAATACCAGTCCCAGCAAGGACACGCATAATTAATTCAGTGTCTTTTTGGCCTGATTTTCGCGCCTGTTTTAATAAGCGCTTATAGTCTGTCAAATCGATCACATTGTCAAGCTCATATTCAATTTGCGATTTCACTTTTTCCAACGCAAGATCTTTTCTTCCGAGCCAATAAACAAATTTATCAATCGCCGTGATATAACTGTTTATACTTGTTGTCTTTTTTGTTTTTTCTTTCAGATGATTTTTGTAATCGATCATCAGCTTCTTTGTGATCTCAGAATCATCAGGCAGCCAGTCAATAAACGACTGAATATCCGATTTGTATTTATGCAGTGTCTTTTTTGATAATTCTTTGCAATATTGATCTTCAATAAACGAATTCAGATGATTCTGCATTTCTTGTTTATTCATTGGTTTTAACTTTATATTCCAAGACCTGGAATTACAATGAAGTCGTATGGATTCTCAAGAATCGCATTTGAAACCTTCACCGCTTTTTGATTTCCATTTTGATACAGAATTCCATCAATGATTATATATTCTTTCGCAGGATGAACTGATCCAGAAACACACTTTAATTTGAAGAATGTATTTTCTTTAACTTTCAAAAGGATTCCGATATTCGCCATTTCAAATCTCCATTTCTTTTGAACCTTGGATCGTAAATCCAAGCGTTAGAGAATACAAGTCTTCATCTGCGATCTCATACGTCCTATCACCAAGAATCAAATTTATTTCTTCATCATTTACCAGCTTAACGATTTTCATTAAATTCTTAATAACGGCACCTTTTTTAAATTGCTTTATGTTTGTTTCAACGTTAATTTCTCCTGTGTAGGATTGGCTGCTGTCAATCTGTACGGAATCAATGGTTAATACTCCGTTTGATACATCCATCACAATCGCGGTTCCAAAGTTTGAAGCTAAATTTAAGTGCCTGATTAGTTCGCCTTTGTTAAGATGCACCTTTCCTTTTCCACCTCCTGAGATTCTTTCAATTCCATCCACGAATCCTTCAATCAGTGTGGTATAAACCTTTTCTTCTTCGCAGCTCATGACAATCAAATTTCCGCATAGATACGGAGAATAGTTTACCTCTTTATTGATGATTTTTAATAAATCAGTCGGAATTGATATCTTGCGATCAACGCCTGTATTAATGCTGAACCGATACAGGACTTTTCCATCCGAAGCAGTTACACAATTCGGAGTTACCAAAATGCCTTTGCTTCTGTCTGTGTCACCAACAAAGTCACTTGCAGCTATCAATATATCAACCGGCAGATTTAATTGCTCTTTCCCGCTTAAGTCAGGCATATATTCTTTTGCTTCCGTTTGATTTTGAATTTTCAGCTTAACTTTGCCCGATTGAATTGAAATGGTTTCTCCGTTCATCGAAATGTCCATTTCATTAAAATTTCTAAGCAAATTGAAATCTTTTTTATTCAAAATGAATTTTATTTCACCATTTTGAATGAATCCGAGCTTTTCTTTTCGGATGATCCCAGTCCCGATGTTGTCGTAGCTGTGAATCTGGATTGTATCGTCAACGATGCTTACTATATTGTTGTCCATTCCTCTTTTGAAATGGAATCCTTCAACTTTCATTCTTAATTTCCTCCTGCCAGCTGCTCCATGAGCTGTACGATTAAATCTGTATCCTCAGCCTCTGACCACAGCGAGCGCTGTTGGGCTACCGTGGTCAGGCCGTTGTTGTAATAGTCGCCCATGATCTCAAACATGCGTCTGAGGCCATCCGTGGCCGTGCTGTACTGGCAGTACCGATCACCGCACCGGATGCCGGCCGGATTGTGTTTGGTCAGCCATGCGGACGAGCTTCCCCAGCCGGTCTCTAGTACAAACACCGCAGCGGCGTAAACCGGGCTGATCTGGTACTCCTCGGCCAGCTCCAGCAGCGCAACCGGCACCACGCCAGCAGCCTTACCTGTTGGCTGCCACTCGTGCCAGCTGACCACCATTTCAGCGGTATAAGCGGGCGGCGTGTCTTGCTGATAAAGATCGATCACTGTCACTGTCTGCGGCGCGGGTGCGGGGGTTTCTGCCTCTGCTGCTGGCAGGTTAAGCGTCACACCGGCGGTCACCGCAGCCGTGAGTACCACCAGTACTGGACGTTTAAGCCGATATTTTTTCATTTAATTCTCCCTCCCTTCACAAGCTTGATTGCTTGTGGTAAAATAGAGATGATCCTATAGCGATAGAATCATCTTGAATCCCCGACGCCGCCAAGCTATCAGGGGATTCTTTTTTTATTACCTTGATTTTGACTTTTAGATCATCTGTCGACATGATCTCGGCTAATGCGTTAATCAGTCGATCAACCGATACTTGATTGTTCATAGCTCACCAGTTTTCAATGCTCTGATCAAATCAGCCAGAGAACTTATTATTTTTGGCAGAATGCTTTCCGTCTGGCTACTGGAAGTGTTTTTAAATTCTTCTCGAATCCAGTTGCAAATCTCGTTTATTGTTTTTTCTATTTCTTTGTTCATTCGCTCACGCTTCTTTCTGTTTTCCGTGCTTCTTCCGTATCGATCAAATTATCTACATCTTCGTTCACTTTAACATCACTCCTTTAAATAACCTTTATCAAAAAACAATCGTTCCGCTTCGGTGACAATTCCATCACCGAGCGGGTACAGAATTGAACCTGGGAAACTCTTTCTTGCTTCGAGTTTGTTCACATCCAAGCAAGTAGGCCATCGCTGCAAGCTCAAACACCTTCTGACCATCTTCGGGGAGCTTATTGACCATCTCGATCGCAGGCTTTCTAAGCTCTTTTTTATTTGTTTCTAACATTTTTCTTTCTCCTTTCCTTGACTCTGCATTCTTCCGGGCTTGTCACCGGCTGCGGCTGCATTAAGGAACGCCCCGAAGGGCTATCTTTCAATTTTCAATATTTTTTTTAACTCTTCATTTTGCTTTTGAAGAATTACTTTTCTAGCTATGATGTTTTCCCGGTTAAATTGTCTGTCATCTTTCCAGCGCTTTCTTCTCTCTGCGATTGTGTTCGGTCTTGTTTCCATTTTCTTTTCCTCCGTTTTGTGTGCCCTCTTTGTATCACAATCACATTATATAGTATCTTAATCACATTGTCAACACAAAAATCACAACATTTTGTGATTTACAAACTTTTTTATTTATGTTATAGTTATGGCGAAAAGGAGTTGTATTCATGGAAATTTACGAAAGATTAAAATATTTAAGAAAAGAAATCCTTAATCTTACACAAGAAGAATTCAGTCAAAAATTACTAATAACAAGAGGTAATTTAGCAAGTATTGAAGTAGGTCGAATTTCCCTGACAGATAGAAACATTCAAGTAATCTGTACGACCTACAATGTAAATGAAAACTGGCTGCGAACCGGCGAGGGCGAACCATTTAACGAACTATCTGAACAAGAAGAGCTTGCTGCGTGGATGGGAACGATCATGAAACCGGAAAACGACAACTGCACAAAGCAGCGAATTATCCGAATCCTTAGCCAGCTTGAGGATGACGAGTGGGAAGCGATAGAAAAAATCGCCAAGAAGATCGCTGAAGAATATAAAAAAGACTGAGCGCGCCCAGTCTTGAATGTTATATTATTGATCGAATAAACGCGATAATGCGTTTAAGTTTAGACTGATCTGTAATCAGCAATATAAGATCAGCGATCTCTTTAATAAGATCTTCATACATAAAAAACACCTCCATTTGCAGATATCCGGCCGGAGGTTACTGCTATTATATTTTACCAAATTATGTAAATTATTTATATAAGCGGAAATCATTACCAAAAAAACAAAAAATCCCACCAGCGCCAACTGGCAGGATCAGCAGCGACGGTAATCGCTGCAGTGCAGTTAAAATGACCACGAATCATTCCTTTTTCTGCGCTTTCATTTTACCAAAAATCAAGTAAAAATGAAAGGATGATTAAATATGCTCAGAGGTTTTCTGTATGCAAGAATTTCAGTTGAAGAAAGAAATCAAAAGAAATATTCCATTCCGGCGCAGATTGCACGAATGGAAGAACATTGCCGAGTTAATCACATCAAAATCTGCGATACGTTCATCGACGATGGAATCAGCGCTGCCACGATAAAAAAACGGAAGGAATTGTGCCGGATGCTTGATTCTCTTGATGATGCTGATATCGTCTTATTCACACAGCTTGATCGCTTTTCGCGGAACGTGCTGGACGCAAATAGACTTCTTGAACAATTTGAGAAGCACAACGTATCTTTCCGCGCCGTGGATGAAGACGACATCGACACCAGCACCGCAGACGGTCGCTTTATATTTAACCTGAAAGTGAACCTGGCTGAACGCGAGCGGATCAAGACAAGCGAGCGAATAAAGGCTGTCAACGAGTTTAAACGAAAGAACAAACAAGTCACCTTCGGCGTTGGTCCGACCGGCTACGAAGTGAAGGACCACAAGTGGGTAACGAACGAAAAAGCGACCATGATTTATGATTTATTTGACACGTACATTAAAACCGGAAGCCGGCAGGCTGCCAGGGAAATGCTGGCGAGAAAATATGACTATGATTGCGAACCGTCCACCGTTTCCCACTTTTTGAGTCAGAAATGCTATACCGGAGAATACAAGGGGATCCCCGATTATTATCCGCAGATCATCACGATTGAAATGTGGAAAGAAGCAGAACGCCTAAGAAAAGAAATGTGCGTGCGAAATCGCGCGGTCGGTATCGTTTACATTTTTCGTGGTCTGCTGCGGTGCAAATACTGCGGACATATCATGACCGGCGCATTCCCGCTGAGCAAGCCCGGAGCGACAAGAAAAGCTGTTTATCGCTGTGCAAGGAAAGCCAATAATATTGGAGAAAAGATATTCTGCACTGAGATCCATCAGATCCGCGAGGAAGTGGTGGAAGCTTATTTGTTGGAGAATGTGGAAAAACAAATAAAAGAATACATGATTGAGATCGCACAAGAAGAAAGCAAAAAACAAGAAAAGAAAATAGATGCTGCATCGATCAAAAACAAACTTACGAAGATTAAAGATCTATACCTGGCCGATATGATTCAATTAAGCGATTACGAAAAGGAATATAAATCTCTTACAAAGCAGCTTGAAGAAGTTGACAAGCAGAAAACAAAAAAAGCCGCACCCGATTACAAGCCATTTAAGGCCGTTCTGAGCGGCTTTCTCGAAAATGAATATAAAGACTTCACCAATGAGCAAAAGCGCTATTTCTGGCAGTCCTTGATTGATTACATTGAAGTTGACAAGCAAAAGAACATGACGATTTATTTCAGGCGGTAGAAACCGCCTTTTTAATCGTCTTTTATGTTGGTAAGTATGAAAAACGCTTCCTGCGGAATTTCTACGGATCCGACCGCCTTCATCCGCTTTTTGCCTTCCTTCTGTTTTTCCAGCAGCTTCTTCTTTCGTGAAATATCGCCGCCGTAACACTTGGCCAGAACATTTTTGCGGAGCGACTTGATATTGGTGCGCGCGATAATCTTCCCGTTCACCGCCGCCTGCACCGGAATTTCAAACTGCTGCTTCGGGATCAGTTCCTTCAGCTTCACAGTAATGGAGTTGCCGCGGGCATAAGCGAAATCGCGGTGCACGATGATCGACAAGGCGTCGATCAATTCGCCGTTGAGCAGAATGTCCATCTTGACCAGATCGCTCTTTTTGTATTCGCTGATTTCATAGTCCAGCGACGCATAGCCCTTCGTACAGCTTTTCAGCTTATCAAAGAAATCAAACACGATCTCGCCTAATGGAATTTCATATTCCAGCGTATTGCGGTTCGCGTCGATGTAATGCATGTCTTTATAGATTCCGCGCTTGTTCTGACACAGCTCCATAACCGCGCCGATGTATTCGTTGGGCACCATGATATTCGCAGTGACATACGGTTCTTCCAGCCGTTCAATCCGCTGGACTTCCGGCAGATGCGCCGGGTTGTCGATCTTGACCATCGAGCCGTCAGTCAGGTAGCAATGATAGATAACGCTGGGCGCCGTCGCGATCAGCGACAGGTTGTACTCCCGTTCCAGCCGTTCCTGAACGACATCCATGTGCAGCAGGCCGAGAAAACCGCAGCGGAAGCCGAAGCCCAGAGCTTGGGACGTTTCCGCCTCAAACTGCAGCGAAGCATCGTTCAGCTTGAGCTTTTCAAGCGCGTCGCGCAGATCGTTGTATTTCGCGGAATCGGTCGGATACAGACCACAGTAAACCATCGGATTCATCTTTCGATAGCCCGGCAGCGCTTCGTTCGCCGGATTGTCCGCCTTCGTGACGGTTGCGCCGACGCTGACGTCCTGCACGGATTTGATGCTCGCCGCAAACCAGCCGACTTCGCCGCACTCCAAAGCGTTGAGCTTGACTTCCTTCGGATTGCGCACGCCGCATTCCAGCACTTCATATTCTGCCTGATTATTCATGAAGCGGATTTTATCCCCGACCTGAATCCGGCCGTCCTTGACGCGGACAAAGACGATAACGCCGCGATAGGAATCATACACGGAATCAAACACCAGCGCTTTTAACGGAGCCTGCGGATCGCCGGCAGGCGCCGGAATCTTTTTCACGATTTCTTCCAGCACATCCTGAACGTTAAGTCCGGTCTTTGCCGATATCAGCGGTGCTTCCGTACAATCCAGTCCGATGACGGTTTCAATTTCTTCCTTGACGAGCTCCGGCTGCGCGCTTGGCAAATCAATTTTATTGATGACCGGCACGATCTCCAAATCGTTGTCCAGCGCTAAGTAGACGTTCGCCAGCGTCTGCGCCTCAATTCCCTGCGCCGCGTCCACGACCAGCACCGCGCCTTCGCACGCCGCCAGCGAGCGTGAAACCTCATACGTGAAATCGACGTGCCCGGGGGTGTCGATCAGATGGAAAATATATTCCTCGCCATCTTTTGCTTTATATTTCAGCTGAACCGCGTTCAGTTTGATCGTAATGCCACGCTCCCGTTCCAGATCCAGAGAATCCAGGATCTGATCAACCATTTCCCGATGCTGAACGGTATCGGTCATTTCCAGAATCCGATCCGCCAATGTGGATTTGCCATGGTCGATATGGGCAATGATCGAAAAGTTCCTGATCTTCGACTGATCCATCGCCATTCCTCCTTAAACTTCTGTCCTATTATATCAAAAGCCGACCTCAAAGAAAAGCAGAACCACTCCTCAAACGATGGGAAACAGGCTGAGCTTTACGTTTTCCCGACGGATTTGCCGAGCGTATGTGAATTTCTTGCGGCCTTCGATCCAAGCGGAACACCTGCATAATTGAACTGGCATTTTCAAATTTTTATACGGAATTATAGCGGAAGGAATGCAGCCGGAAAACATTGACTTCGTGCATTCCGTTCAATAATTGTGAGGATGGTTCCTTATTTCTGCATTCATCGTCTTACTTTATACCGTAATTCTTAACAATCTGATATCAGATAATAAACGAGGATTCCAAGGTTTAAATCTTTGCGCTTGAATTCCCCTCCCTTTTGCGTAACACGTTTCTCACATAAAAGCCCAAGCGAGTTCATCGAGCTGGCTTGGGCTATTGAATTGCTTTGATTATTTTGTCTGTCTTTTTGACAGGAGATGGATTCCCTGCCTGTTTTATCCTGAAAAAACAAGCTGCGCCTTTCCCTTTGGCGCCAGATTTCCGCCGGATTCAAGCTTTCGTTTTTACTTCGGCAAAGCTTCGCTTTCCTGCGGAGTGCCGGTTGGATGGGCAATCGCTTCAAACTGACAGCCGATCAGCTGCTTGCCTTTGCCATTGTAGAAATCTCTGGCACTGACCCGCTTTTTGCCTTCCATCTGCAGCTCAGTTACGATAAGCATCCCTTCACCCGCGGCGACCTGCATCCCGGTTTCGTCAAAACCGAGGATGGTGCCGCTCGGCTTTCCGGACCTCTCTTCGCGATAGCGCACGCCCCAGAACTTCATTTTCTGTCCGGCGATCACGCCATAGCCTACCGGCCAGGAGATCAGCCCGCGGATCTGATTATAGATCTGCCAGCCTGATTTAGAAAAATCAATCCGCTCCTGTTCTTTCGTGATATTCCAGGCGAAGCTGACCTGCGTTTCATCCTGGGGAACCGGCGTAATCCGGCCTTCGATATAGTCCAGCAGACATTCCTTAAGCAAGGCCGCGCCTGCCGCCATCAGCTTGTTATGCAGGATTTCCGTCGTATCTTCCGCTTCAATCGTTACTTTTTTGACCGCCAGCATATCCCCGGCGTCCATTTTCTTTACCATCTGCATGATCGTCACGCCGCTTTCCGTTTCGCCCTGAATGATTGCGGTATGAATCGGCGAGCCGCCGCGGTATTTCGGCAGCAGTGAAGCATGAACGTTAATGCAGCCGTATTTCGGCGCGTTCAGCACGGCTTCCGGAACCATCTGACCATACGCGCAGGTAACGATCAGCTCCGGGTTTAACGCCAGCACATCCGCATACTCCGTACGGATCTTCTCCGGCTGCAGCACCGGCAGCGCCAGCTGCTGCGCCAGAGCATGCACCGGCGTCGGCTGCAGCTTCTGCTGCCGCCCGACCTTCTTGTCCGGCTGCGATACGACCCCGACCAGTTCGACAAACGGCAGCTCGGTTAACGCCTGTAAAATCCCGCAGGCAAATTCCGGCGTGCCCATAAATAAGACTCTTGTTTTCAAGAGGCATCCCTCCTTTTTCGTTTACGTCAACGATTATACCATAAACAAAAGGAAGATGCGCGGTTCATTGGCCGAAAGCCGAGGTGATCATGCGCACGGAACCATCGACGACGCGGATGACCATCTCGGAAATATTTGCCCCCAGCTGACCTGCGGCGTTTTCCTGAATCTGATACATCGAGGCCCGGTGAACGGGCGGCTCAATCACTTCTTCCTGTTCAATCTGCCGGTTGAATTCGTCGATCCGCTGCTGGATCGTGGATTCCGGCTGCTGCTGATTGAGCGTACTGCCGATACTGACGACGATTAAAATCAAAAAGGCGTCCAGAATAAACCGTTTCATTCGATCCCTCCGTTCGTTAACGCTTCGACTAAGATCCGTAAGGAGTGGCGGACTTCCTCCGTGCTGTTCTGGTCCGTTCCCAATTCCAGCAGCACCATGTTCTTGGCCATATCCTGATTGTAAACAGACTGCCGCTGGAAAACTGATCTCATTATACCCGGCATCACCTGGTTGATTTTGTCGGTTAATTGCCGGGAATGTTCCATCACGTGAGCGGCATTGGAAGATTTCATGCCGACGACAAACATCATCTTTGCATAAGTGACCCCGTCGCTCTCCAAGATGGAAGCGGAACGCGGCGCGGAGTCGCGGTGCAGGTCGATGACCAGATCAAAGCCGCCGTGTTCGGCGAACGTATCGTTGATATGACGGCGGGAAATCGTATATAATTGGTTGTATTTCAGCCCTTCCTCCTCCGCTTCACGCAGGAAATTCCCGGTCTGAAAATAAACATAATAACCCTCTTCTTCTAACATTTTCGCCAGCTCCATGCCGATTTCATAGGTCGTCGTACCGTCGCTGTACGTTTCCGACTGATGGGTGTTATAGATGTAAACGGATTTTTTCTCCGGTTTTTCTTCCTTTTCAAATTTCGGTACAAACGGCTCGTTGACCACGACCTCATCAATTCGTTCCACCGCCTGTTTGAAGTCCGGCAGCAGCGCCAGCTGTTCCTTGATCGAGATGCGGTCCAGGTCGATCACCGGATGCAGGATCGACTCCAGCACCGAGGTTTTATTCTGCGAAAGTAAATCGCGGAAGCCGCTAAAGAATGACGTCATGACGAGAAAGGCCAGGATCAACAGACATTTGAGCGTAATTTTCAGCTTTGTTTTCAAGGAAAAAAGCCCCCTCTCTTTCCGCAGTTTATGCGGGGAAAGGGGGGCTCATGACTACATCTGGGAGTAGCGGGGATGAAGCACCTGATTGATCGCTGTCGAAATCACTTCCGTCAAATGCTTGACCTCCTCATCCATTTCTTTGGGCGTGACGACCATCTGGTAGGATTCCTGATAATGGATATGTTCCATCACCTTATCATAATCATCGCATTGGATCGTCGAAAGAACCTGATCGATCAGCGCTTCAATGCTGACGACCGTGGCGACGCCAATCGCGACGACGGGAGCCTGCACCAACTTTTCGTTGAGCACTTTGCGGTGATTGCCGACCCCGCCGCCGGGCTGAATCCCGGTATCGCTGATCTGGATCACCCGGTTGATCCGTTCGATGGAACGGGTTGCCAGCGCGTCGATCGCGATCACAAAGTCGGGCTTAAACTGCCGGGCGACCGCCTGGACAAATTCCGCGGTCTCCAGACCGGTCTGCCCCATTACACCGGGAATGATGACCGCGACCTCGCTGGTTCCCTGCGCCAGTTCTGCTTCATTCAGCCGATGCAGATGAGCCGTAACGATCACCTCGCGGGCCGCCATTGGACCTAAAGAATCCGCCGTGATTTCCTGATTGCCCAACCCGACGATTAACGTCCGCGTCCCAGTACACTTCAAGCCCTCAACAACCTGTTTCAAACAATCCGCAGTCACGGCGATCGCTTCCTTTCGCTGAGTTGCGTCGTTCAGGTCGTCCAGCTCAATCGTGATATACTCACCCGGCTGCTTTTCAATTTCCTCGCACGGATGGTGAATTGAAATATGATGGGTCGTGATCCCGCGGTAACTTTTCTTTGTATGGGTAAAATTCTCATTGTCCTGTAAATCCAGCACTTCTTCATAGGCCAGATCGGTTCTGTGTTTGCGCATACGCTCACCTCGGACTTAGTATGCGCTGAAAGAACGCCGGTTATGCGTCGGATTCCAAAAGAAAACAATTTGTTTTTACCGGTTCCGGCTTGTTTTCTTGTCACCTTTTTCCATTAGTGTTTGCATTTTCACCTTCCTTTTGTTATAATTCTTAAGGTATAAATGCGGAGGAGGTGTCAGAATGCCAAACATCAAGTCTCAGAAGAAACGTTCGATTACTAATTTAAAGAGAAATGCAGCGAAAACTGCGGAAAAATCCGCGCTGAAGACGGCGATCAAGGAAGTCCTGGTTGCGGTTGAAGCAAAGGATAAGGAAAAGGCAGTTGCAGCGTACAACACTGCAAATTCTTTATTAGATAAAGCCGTTACCAGCCATCTGAAGCACAAGAACTACACAGCGCGTCAGAAGGCTCGCTTAGCGAAAGCGGTCAACTCTCTGTAAGATGCGAAAAAGATCCGGAATCCGGATCTTTTTTTATGGGCTCTTTCAAAAATAGTGTTGGTGAGAGAAAAACCGAAACAAGAAAGACGCAGATGAGTTCCAGAAATGGGACTCATTTTTAATTGAGAAAACGGCAGGGAACTAAGGTGTTAGAAATAAGTAAAATGCGGGTCTTA
>NZ_CFQZWI010000072.1:0-16156 GCF_986127675.1 Holdemania sp.
GCCCGGTATTGAAGATAACGGAACAATTTCAGGTCCTGCGCCTCAGTCTCAATGTCCTTAATCTGAAGTCCGCAGCGCATCTGCAGCGTCACTGTTTCATTGCGGATGGAAAAATGCAGATCGGTGGCGTGCTGTTTTAAAGCCATCCGCAGTAAAGCAAGTAATCGTTCTTCCATATTCTCTCGCCCCCTACACCTTCAATATTGCGCATTTTTGAAAAAAGCCCCCTCAATATTTAAAAAAAACTGAATTTCTATCATTTTTTACCAAAACTGGATAATAAAAAGAGCTGACGGCACAGTCCGGGTTAACCTTGCACCGTCAGCTTGTTTCAATTAGAGCCTTGAATTTTTGCCTAATCGAACAGATTTTTTCTTTTACCTGCAGTTTACTTTCGCCAATAAGCGCTGCCGTTGGCTGTTCTTTCCAGAAAACCGTATTCAATTAACACTCGGCGCAGATAGACGTGATCCGGCCAGATCCGTTTAAGCATTGTGTTGATTTGCTTTTCAGTATATTGAACTTCCGGTTTGAAATTCTCGGCAATTTGTGCCAATACCGCCAGCTTCCGTTTTGCTTTCGCCGGCATTTCCTTCAACGCACCCTGCGCGTCAAAATAAGTTTTCAGAATTGTCTCGCGTTCTTTTTCCGTTAATTCATATCGCTCGTCGCGCATTACTGCCGCCGCATGCGCATCGACCAGCTCCGTATCGTTTAACTGTTGGATAGAACGGCCGGTGTTTTCGTTAAGCAGATTCATCATCATGACGAACAACTGCGCCTGTTTCTGTTTTTCCCGCAGCTTAAACCGGTAATTGCGAATTGTTGATAACGTGACGCCCTTTTCCTTCGCAATCTCCTGATCGCTTTGTCCCGACGCAAACGCCTGCAGCATTTCCAGCTGCATCGCGCTGACGCCCAGCGGTTCCGGCCCCAACCGCAGCAACATCGTTAAGGACGACCCATGCGCGTTTTTAACGTGCAGCTTCATCTTCCGCTCGCCCAGCACCCAGCGCTCATCCTGGGCATAGATTTCCTGAAGATGATAACGCTGCCGGCAGAACAAACACTCGGCTTCCTCATCTACAATCCGATATCCCCGACGGATTTCTTCCGCGCTGGCGTCCCACAGCTCCTGTTTTTCCATTTCATCTCTCCCCATTCCATTTTATACAAACATTATAAAATAAAATCTACTTATTTCATAGATGTTTATTTGATTATCTACCATAATTTAATCTTATTCTAATTTCCAGCCAATTTATTATGGCCCAGTCCGATATATCTGTGGGTTCTATCCGCCAAGCTTCATCCAGCTTTGCTTTTTGTTCAAAAAAAAGCACCGGCCGCACAGCCTGATGCTTGTTCCACTTTATCCGCGGCGAGTCCGCAGAAAGGAATTATCGTTGAATTCTTTCTCCAGCGTCGTCGCCGGTCCATGACCGGGATACAGTCTTAACTGCGGATCCAGCGTTCGAATCATTTTCAACGTCTGGCGCATCTGCGAATCATTGCCTAAGGGCAGATCCGTCCGCCCCACACTGCCTTCAAAAACGACATCGCCGCAGAAACAGTCCTGACCGATCACAATCAGTACGCTGCCCGGCGTATGGCCCGGCGCTTCCAGAATTTGCAGCTGAATCGTGCCCAACTTCATCAGCCCTTCCGTTAACGGACGAGTCTGACTGCGGACATGAGCCGTCATTCCGGCCATTCCATTGAGGGTTTCATCTTCAAGCAAAACCTGATCCGCAGGATGTACATACACTGGACAATGAAACTGCCGGACCAGTTCGTCAACGGCGCCGATATGATCGAAATGTCCATGCGTCAGCACAATCGCCGCCGGCACGCGTCCCTGCAAATGATCCAGAATCCGCTGAGCTTTGCCCGTCGGATCCAGAATCAGCACTGTCCCCGAATCTTCAAGAATATAAGTGTTAGTCGCAAACGCGCCGGAGGGAATTGATTCAATTCTCATCTACTTTTCCTTCTTTCTCACATCTGATTGAAAACTTTCATTTTTTTAACCGATCGCTGAAAATTAAACGAAATAAAAAAAGCCAGGATCCGGCTTCTTTTATTTTTTCTCCTTGTGAGTCGTTTTCTTATTGCAGCGTGGGCAGTATTTCTTGATTTCCATCTTTTCAGGGTGTTTTCTCTTGTTTCTTGTCCCAATGTAATTTTCTTCGCCGCATTCAGAACATTTGAAAGTAATTGCGTCTCTCATGAATATTCCTCCTAATAATGCTAAACAAGTATAACATAGTTTTTTTTAAATTACTATATTTTTTGAAAAACCTGTTAATTCTTGTGATTTTCGTTTACTGTGCCGGATCGGACGATGCTTGCGGTTCAACAGGATCCTGCGCTGGCGGCAATGCCGGAGTATCCGTCGGGATTTCCGCGCCCGGATCCGTATCCGCTGGCAGATTGGCATTTTCCGCGACGTCATTCGGATTGTATATCGCTTTGGTCAGCTCGTTGGTGATCCGCAGACAGAGATTGCTTTGCGATCCGCCGCCGGTGATCCAGGCGTTCGGAATCATGCATGCCATCGCAAATTCCGGATTTTCCGCCGGCGCGTAAGCGACGACGCTGTTGTTGGTCGTATCATAGCGGGTCGTCGTCCCGTCTTCGCTGGTCACATTGATAAACGATTCCGCCGTGCCGGTTTTGGCGGACATGGTAACCGGCACATCCGTTAAGCCATAACAGATTCCCCCGTAAACGCAGGCGTTGAAGCCCTGCCGCACCCGCTCCAGCGCGGATGGATTTTCCAGTGTTGACAGCACGTTGACATAGTTCTCATAAACGACGTTCTGCGTGCCCGGATCAAACGCCCGGCGCACCAGGCGCGGCTGGATTTTCTTGCCCCCATTGGCAATCGTTGAAACATACTGCGCCAGTTCAATCGTCGTATAGTTATCCAGCTGACCGATCGCAAAGTCCAGCGTGTTGCCGGCGTTGGCCAGCTTGCCCGGCATATAGCCGACCGCTTCATTCGGCACGTCGATGCCCGTTAATACACCCAGACCAAACTGACTGTAATAGCTGCGCATCAGCAGATAGGTATTCGCGTCGATCTGCAGCGGATTGTTTTCAATATACGTGCCGCCGCCCAAACGAATCGCAACGTTGAACATGAACACGTTGGACGACTGCGCCAGTGCCTGCACGTCATCAACCCAGCCCAGCGTCTTCCAGGATTTCTTGATCGGCGTGTCCTTGATTTTAATATAGTTGTCCAAAATCTTCTCGCCCGGCTGAATTACGCCCTGATCCAGTCCCATATAGACCGTCGCCCCCTTGACGACCGAGCCAGGCGCATAAGCGTCGGTGTAGATGCTTGTCGGACTGGCGCTGATCGAGCCGTCAGCATTGCGGATCATGCATGACATCGCCAGGATATCGCCGGTATTCGGATCCTGCAGCACATACATGATCCGGTCCATAAACGGACGCCACGGATCATCTTTATATTCCGTCAGCACCTGGGTTAAAATCTCGTCCAGCTTCTGCTGCAGCCGCGCATCAATCGACAATTCCAGATCGTAGCCCTTGGATCCCTCATTGACCTCGCTCAGATAACCCGTGCCGTTTTCATCATAAGCCAGATCATAGACTGACCGCTTCCCGCTGAGCAGACCCTCATATTGCTTTTCCAGACCGGAACGTCCGACTTTCTCATTGCGGGAATAATCCAGCGCCAGATAGTAATCCAGATCCTCCGATGGCAGCCCCTGCTTGGAGGTCGTCACGGTGCCCAGTACTGATTTCAGCATCGTCCCGAACGGATACTCGCGGTCCCAGTCGAAGTCGACGTTAAAGCCCTGGTAATCTTCCATGTGTTCGATTAAAAATGCCGCTTCCTCCACAGTGACGTCGCTTTTGATAATCTTGGTCTGACCGCTGGAAGGCATATCCATCGCCTGCTTGACGACATATGCCTTGCGCAGATCGGTATCCAGCGTCTGTAAATCCTCCTCGGTAATCCGTGCCAGCTCCAGATAATAAATGTCGTTGTCATTCAGATCACCTTTATAATACGCCGCCATTTCTTCTTCGGTGATCCGTTCGGCGTCGATTTCCTTTTTATGCAGACTCAGATACAAATCTTTCAAATCCCGCGTGCCCAGCTGGGTTTCATCCACTTCATAATCCGTTGAAAAACGCCGCGCCAGCTCCCATTCTTTTTCATCTGAGATTCCCTGAGGCGGGAAATAGGTAATATTCAAACGTTGTTTATTACCGACCAGCACCTGGCCGTTGCGGTCCAGCATCTCACCGCGCGGGGTTGTCACCGTCTGATAACGGCGGGTATAGGTCGCCAGCTTCTGCGCGTAATCATCAGTCTTGAGCATCTGAATCGAATACAGCCGGACGACGATCGCCGCCATGCCCACGCATACCGCCAGCGCGACCAGCTGAAAACGCCGGGTGACAATCTTGCTTAAATCCAGCGCTTTGCGCAGGTGTTCGCTGCTGCCTTCCCAATGCAGTTTCTTATCATCTTTAGTTTTTCTTGGTCCAAGTAACGGTTTATTTGTCATGCACGATCTCCTCGTATGCCTTATTATACCTTATTTTTTTCTGATTGAAGCTAAAACTTGCAGCAACCGGATGAAAACCTGTTCACGCAAACCATGATAAGCTCAGCTTGCAAAGGATTCAGAAGTCGCAAACGGAAATTCAACTTACGCAGATCATCTTCTATGATTTAAAGTTTGCCGCTTCCCGCTTTTATCCCCCTTTTCAAGATACCCATCTCCGTTTTCAAGCTTGTTAATCCTTTATATTTCCTTTTTATCTGCCCTGCATGGCAAATACGCCGCATGCAGAAAATGGAGAAAGCCGCTTTGTCTTTGCGATTTTTTAAAGTTGATTTTCCGCCTTTTTTACCAGTGAAAAAGGGAAATGCTTTCATGTTGATTGTTTGTAAAACGAAGCTTTTGCACGTTTGACAAAATTCTGATATTTTGCTTTCAGCGTATAGATACCCGCCTGTTCCACGTGAGTTTGATCTCCTGCTTTGACCAGAATCCCGTCGTTGACCGACATTGCCAGTCCTCCATTCAGGTCTGCCTTTTTCCTTTTCTTTCTCCTGTCCGCCCGCTTTCAAATTTATGTTATAATGATTACTGAGGTGAATTTCATGAGAAAAAGAACGGAAACTCGTCCGATTCAGGTCGGAAACCTGCAAATCGGCGGTCAAAATCAAGTGATCATTCAGTCGATGACCAATACCAAGACAAAAAACGTCGCGGCGACCGTGGAACAAATCCGCCAGCTGACGGACGCCGGCTGCCAGATCGTCCGGATGGCGGTCTATGATCAGGAAGACGCGCGGGCGATCCGGGAAATCAAGGCTCAGGTCAGCGTCCCGCTGGTTGCCGATATCCATTTCGATTATAAATTGGCCCTGACCGCGATTGAATCCGGCGTCGATAAGATTCGCATCAATCCCGGCAATATCGGCGCCCGGGAAAACGTCGTCGCTGTCGTCGAGGCCTGCAAGCAGCATCACGTTCCGATCCGGATCGGCATCAACAGCGGATCCCTGGAAAAAGCGGTGCTGGAGAAATATGGCCGGCCGTGCGCGGAAGCGATGATCGAAAGCGCCCGCAAGCATGTTGAAATTCTTGAGGAACTGGACTTCCATGACATCTGTTTATCGTTTAAATCCAGCGACGTCATGCTGACGATCAAGGCGTACCGCCTGGCTTCCGAGGTCTTCCCCTATCCGCTGCACTTGGGCGTGACCGAAGCCGGAACCTTTACATCCAGCGCGATTAAATCCAGCGCGGCGCTGGGCGCGCTTCTGATGGACGGGCTGGGTGATACCATCCGCGTTTCCGTCAGTGCGGATCCGGTTGAGGAATTGCGCATCTGCAAGCAGCTGCTGCGCTGTTTCAATCTGATCGACAACGTCCCGAATCTAGTCAGCTGCCCGACCTGCGGCCGGATTCAGTACAATATGATTCCGATTGCCGAAGAAGTCGAACGCTTCCTGGCGACGATTGACGCCAACATCACGGTTGCGGTCATGGGCTGCGCGGTCAACGGACCGCAGGAAGCCAGCCGGGCCGACATCGGCATCGCCGGCGGCAAAGAGGAAGGCTTATTGTTCAAGAAAGGCCAGCTGATCCGCAAAATTCCACAGGATCAGATCGTGGAAGTCTTAAAAGAAGAAATTTTGAAAATGATTTAACATTCCGGCTGCCGCAGCTTGTTTCCTGCGGCAGTTTTTCGATCGAAGAAGACAATGGCCAACGTTTAAGGAGGAATGGATTATGACGGATCTATTATGTTTCGGCAGCTGCGTGCTGGATCTTTATGCGGATGGGCAAAAGCCTGCGGTCGGCGGGGATGCGGCGAATCAGGCGATCTTGTTATCCAAACTCGGCTTCTCCACGGCCTGCAGCGCCCGGCTGGGGCAGGATCAGGAAGCGGATCTGATCCTCGCTCAGCTTCAGGCGCATAACGTCAAGATTGACTGGCTGCGCCGGCATGCCGGCGAGATCACAACACATTCCCGGATTCAGCTGGACGCGCAGGGTGAACGGCGCTTCACCGTTACCGGCGAAGCGCACCGCCATTTCACGCTGGCTGATTTTCCGATGGAGGCGCTGCCTTCTCTTCGCGCCTTGTCGTTAGGCTCGCTGTTTACGCTGCATGAACTGGAAATTTCCGGCATGGAACTGATTTTTAGCCGCGCGCGGGATCTTGGCCTTCCGATTTACAGCGATACGACCCGCGACCGGCATCACAAAGGGTTGTCCGGCGTGGCGCATCTGCTTCCTTACATCGACGTTTTCATGCCCTCGCTTGAGGAAATCCGTCCGCTGTGCTCACGCTTCCAGCCGGATGAAATCGCAGAAGAATTACTCCGGTTCGGCATAAATACCGTGGTCCTGAAAATGGGGTCTAACGGCGCCAACGCCTATCAAGCAACGCAAGTCTGGCGCTGCTGCGGCTATCCCGCCAAGGTTGTCGACACAACCGGCGCGGGCGACAGCTTCTGCGCCGGCTTCATCGCCAGCTCGCTGAGAGGCCTTCCCATTCCTCATGCTTTGGAAAACGGCTGTTGGTGCGGGGCGCAGGCCGTCCAGACAAAAGGAGCGAACACCGCTGGGCTCGCTCCATTCCGCCTGCCCTGGCCGCTGCGTTAAACTGCCGATTCAGCCATAAAAAAGACAGAAATCCAAGCTGAAACAGGATATCTTTTCAGCTTGACCTTTCTGTCTTTTTAATTTAGGGTTTCCGTGCGAGATACAGATCAAGCGTATCATAGATCCGAATCTGGTCTCCGGTTTCCTGCAAACGTTGGGCCATTGTCTGTTCAAAAGCCCGGCGACGGGCTTCCGGCAGCGCCCGATGATCAGAATACGTATTCAGCAACCCCAGATACGCTTCGGTATTCAGCGTCCGCACGCGCTGGTACAAATGCGTTTGAACGGATGTGAAGCCCGCCTCGATAAGCCGGTCTTTCCATACCGCCAGATCCGTTTCATCAAATCCCTTCAAAGCCTGATCCGACGGACAAAATTGTTGATAAACCTCGCGGTTGATCCGGTTCGACGGATCTTCCAGCCGGTTTGGATAAGGATGATTCCAGAATAAGGCCAGGCAGCCCTGCGGTTTCAACAAGCGCAGCACTTTCTCTAATGCCTCTCTCTGCGGCAGCCAGTGAAAAGCCGTCGCGCAATAAATCCCATCCCAGCTGTTTTCGGCAAGCTCCAGTTCCATAAAATCTCCCTGAATCACCTGAAACCGTGATCTCTGCTTAAACTTATCGCGGACAAATCGAGCCAGATTCTCCCCCAGCTCCACCGCCGTCAGATCACAGCCGGTATCCAGGATTGGCTGGGTGGCCTGTCCTGTGCCGATTCCGATTTCCAAGATCCGGCTTTGCCCTCCGGCATGAAAGCTTTCGATCACATCCTGCATCAGCGCATCGGGATACCCCGGACGAAAGCGATCATAATTCTGTTCGTCTTCATTGAATTTCAAGCGCAGCTCCACGTTCTCCCCCTCCTTCAATCCTTCTTAATTTAAGTTTATCACAAAATCAATTTCAACGTCTTTCAAAGCGGAGATTTTTATCACTTCCCCTCGCGCCGCGCTGCGATCAAAGCTTTTTGTTAAGCGTCCTTTTCCGGCGTTGCCCAGAACGCATCCCAGTCAGTCGTAAACATGCGGGAAGTCGATAACTGCGTATTTACAGGAATCAGATAAACAAAATCGCTGATTTCACGTCCGCAGACTGCCGGACGTTCGAAACGGAAGGTATTCTTTGTCATATAATCGCGGTAGTCGTCTAAACCAAACGCCCCGCCGTTATAGTTCGCTTCCGGATTCGCCGTCAGCGGACGGCCTTCGATCAAGGCGGAGCGCAGCGCTTCCACGCCGATATAATTTCCCTGTTCGTCCATCAACATTAAATTGTAGGTCGGATCCAGGAAGATCCACTGATCCAGCTGTTCGCTGTACGCCTGCACGACGACATGACACTCCTGATCCCATTGACTTGCCGAAAGACACCAGACCGGCACCGCCTTCACCCCATAGCTGCGCAGGATCCCGCTTAACAGCACCGAAAGGTTGTTGCAATTCAAGCCGCCTCCCTCGTCGCCATAGACGCCGACGCTGTCAAACGCAATATCGCCGCGATATTGCGAATAAGAGCTGTGATCATATTCCTCGCAGACCCAGAACAATCCGGCTTTCATCAGCTCCACGTCAGTTTTTCCGCCCAAAACCTCATCCAGATGATGTTTGTCCAGCCACGATGCTGCCTGCGAATCTTTTCCCAGCTCAAATTGATAGGCCGGGACTTTGCCGTCAGGCGCATAGTCCTGATATTTTACCAACAGTTCCAGCCGCTCCCGGGTTGAAGCATTGAGGCTGAAATTCAACAGATCGTCGGCTTCGGGTTCATTCCATTTCAGCGTTACGTCCAGTGTCTGCCCATTGTTATTCAGACTTCCCTGATAGTCGTCCTCTCCCTGGGAGAGGGTCAGCGTAAACGGTTCATTTTCATAAATGAACAGGAGCTTTCCCGCCTCTTCCTCCAATCTTTGAAGCGGCGATTGCACGCCGATCTGGCCAAGCCACCCCCGACCGGTGTTGATCAGAACCAGCCGCCGGTCATGGTCGATGAAAAACCCGCTGCCTTCATAAAATCCAATCGGCAGGGATTCCAGGGATTCAGTCGCAGTTGTTTTTACCGCGCAGCCGCTCAGCAGGCAGAGTAAACCAAACATGATTTTGATTGTTTTTATCATTTCGATTTCCCCCATTCATTTTGATTTTAAACAATCTGTACTATTTATAATAATACAGTATCATTAAAAATTCAAAAAGACAAGAACGACTTGATCCGACTTTATCTGACAACCAGAATCCCCGCGGAAGTGACGCTCAATCAGGAAGGATTGGAAACAGTTGATCCCGGCTTCTAAAAAGGAAGATAACAAAAAAACGAACCATTCGCAAACAGCGAACAGTCCGTCATCTGAAGTGAAAGAATTCCAGATTTCTTTACTCAGCGCATCCTCGAATCATCCGCGCGAGTATGGTTCTTTTTTTCCAATTTTAACCGCTCAATCAGGAAAGATTACTTTGCAAGTGTTTTCCGCCATTCGTTTTCCATGGCCTGTGAAATATGATAGCTTTCATATTCCGGCATAAACCCTTCGTGCCAGATATGAAATTTCAAACCGTCAAACTGAGTGAAAATCTGCCGTGCTCTTTCCAAGCCGGAAGGGCAGTATTTGAAATTGACAACCGCGGTGGTCCAGCGCTTCCCGCTAAGGATGGTCGGTTCTTCGTCAACAAAACGACTATACAGTTGATTCTCTTTTATTTTCCATGTCATCAGATCATCCTGACCACAAAATAATGTCCAAACCCCGTCGCCGCCGGAAACGTTCGGAAAATATTTTTGCTTTATGAGTTCCAGAAAAAGTTCGCTGAACTTCGTAGAGGCGTCGATCGTGTAGGTAAGGGTATGATCGTCGACGTCATCTCCCATACAAACATGTTGACGGCTGATCGTTATATCCACTTTTTATTCCTCCCTGTTTGCTTTTATCCTGCGCTTTTATTCTACTATAATTTTCAAAGGACGGAAATAGTTTTTCCCCTGCCTGAATTTCAACGATAAAAGGCATAGCCCGCAAAAGGCCATGCCCTGCCATGGATTCAATTTTATCAGATTTCCCTCAAGCTATTTTTCCGCTTTCAGGCAATCCAGCTTCCGGGGATCGAAAGCGCCGCTTCGCAGCATTTCGATTTCCAGCCCATACGGCGCGTGATCGTCGACATACGGCGTCTCCAGAATTTTAACGACATCCCCCAGCCGCGGATCCGCAAATACCCGGTACAGCGAATCAAAACCGATTTCACCATGACCTAAATTGGCGTGGCGGTCCTTGCGTGCACCGCGGACGTTTTTGGAATCATTGAGATGGATGACCTTTAATAAGGACAGCCCGATCATGTCGTCCCATTGCTTTAACACTGTATCCAGCTCAGCCACCGGGTAGCCGGCATCATGGATATGACAGGTATCCAGACAGAACGCGATCCGCTCTTTCTTCATCACACCCTCGCGCATCGCCTTTAGCTGTTCAAAGTTCCAGCCCAGCTCGCTGCCCTTGCCCGCCATCGTTTCCAGACAGATCAGCACATCGTGATCATCCTGAGCGAGCGCCTGATTCAAACCTTCGATGATCTGCACCAGACCTTCTTCCGCCGGCGCCTTGACGCTGCTGCCGGGATGCAGAACAAGATACCGCGCGCCGATTGCCGCCGTCCGGGCCAGTTCCTGCTTCAGGAAGCGGACGCCCAATTCAAAGGTATCCGGATTCTGAACGTTGCCCAGATTGATGATATAGGGCGCGTGCACGATCACGTTTTCTAACGGAATCCCGTTTTCCTTTAACAAACTCTGTGCTTCTTCAATCCGCAGCTGTTCCACCGGCTTACGCAGAGTGTTCTGCGGCGGCCCGGTATAAATCATCAGGGCATTGGCTTTGTAAGACAACGCTTCTTTGACCGCGCCCGCAAAATAGTCCGGCGCTTTCATCGAAACATGACAGCCGATCTTATTCATCGCTTCCCTCCTGTCGTTTCTGGCGCTGCAGCGCCTTGTAGCGTTCCTTGCGCTGTGCCTGGATTTCGCTCTGGATCATCGCCCGGCGTTCCTTGCGCTGGATCTGCTTGACTAAAGCGGCCTTTTTCTTCTTATATCCTGGTTTGACCTTTTCCTTCTTCCGGTTCAGTGACCGTGCGATTTCCTTTTCGCGCTGCTGCCCCGGCGACATTCTGCGGCGATCGGCCTGCCGCTGCGCCTGCCACGCGCCGTTTTTAAACGAGCGGACTTCAAAATGCACGCCGCGTTCTTTCAAGGATCGAATTGCACGTTCATCCTGTTCCTGATATAACGCGAAGCACGTTCCCTCACGGCCTGCCCGGCCGGTCCGGCCCGCACGGTGGATATAAAAATCCAGTTCGTTCGGGAATCCCAGCGAAACAACATGCGTAATCCCGTCGATGTCAATTCCGCGCGCGGCGATATCCGTTGCCACGATGTAGCGGTGATCCGCCTGTTCCAGCTGCTTCATCGCCTGCCGGCGCTGACGCGGCTGCAGACCGCCGTGGATTTCGATCACCGGCACATCCGCCTCGCGCAAGGCGTTGGCGGTCGCAGCTGCTTCTTCGCGGGTATTCGCGAAGATCAGGCAGACATACGGCATAAAGCCCGGTAAAATCTGCAGCAGCGTTTCGGCATAGCTGCGATGCTTGCATGGAACCAGAATGTGCTCGATCTTCGGATCCATTTTCGTTTCCTGCTCGATTTTGATCGTCTGCGGCGTCTGCATATACTTCTTTAAGAACGGCTTGAGACCTTGGGGAATCGTCGCGCTGAACGCCATCATCTGTAAATGATTCCCCATTCGGGAAGCGATTGCGTCGATATCCTCCAGAAAGCCGAATTCCAGCGTCATGTCCGCTTCATCGACAATCAGGATCGAAGCGGTATCGACCCGCAATACTTCCTGATCTAAAAATAAATCCTTGATTCGGCCCGGCGTGCCGATGACCAAATGCGGCTGGGTCTTCACGGAATCCGCCATTTTTTCCCGGTCCAGCCCGCCGGTAATCAGCCGTACACGCAGCCTTGGATCCGCCTGCGTCATCGTTTTGGCCCGGTTGTAGATCTGCATGGCCAGCTCGCGGGTCGGCGCGGTAATGACGGCCTGAACCTGCGGCAGCTCAGGTTTGATTTTTTCCATCAGCGGAATCAGAAAAGCATGGGTCTTGCCGGTGCCGGTTTCAGAAATGCCGATGATGTCCCGGCCTTTTAACGCGACCGGGATGACGGCGGCCTGAATCGCTGTCGGTTCTTGAAAGCCTTCCAGCTCGATCAATTTCTGCGTGCTCTCACGCAGCGCGAAGTCGTTGAATTGTGTCATAAAATTCCTCCTTTACGGGGTGAAAACTTGTTTATTATCGAATCGGTTCCGATCGTTAAACTTCTCACTTTGCCCATCAATTATACAGATTTTAAGCTTTTTATGCAATTCTCACACCGCTTTTCCTGCATCTTTTTCCATGATCTCGCCCAGTCTTCCTGTTTTCAAGTCAATTTGTTTATTTTTTCAGAACAATCCGCCTGAAGGAGAGCATCTTACGGGTTTTTCGACGGACTCGCTGGATTTTATTTCACTTGCGCACAAATCGGCGTTCACGGTATAATGATTTCAGGAAAAAGGAGTGTTTCATTTATGGAAATCATCCCCGTCATTCCCCGCGGTTATTGCAAAGGGGTTACGCAGGCCATCGCGCTGGCCCGCAAAACAGCGCGGGAAAATCCGGGCGTGCCGATTACGATGCTCGGTATGATCGTGCATAACCGCTATGTCGTCGACGCCCTGCAGCTCGATCATATCCGCTGCGTGGAACAGGCAGGCAAAACCCGGCTGGAGCTGCTGGATGAAGTAAACGAAGGCATCGTGATCTTTACGGCCCATGGGATCAGCGAGGAAGTCGCCAAGAAAGCGCGGCAAAAAGGATTGATCTGCGTCGACGCTTCCTGTTCCGACGTCAAGGAAACCCAGCGCTTAGTCCGTCAGGCGATTGCCGAGGGTGCGGATGTGCTGTATATCGGCAAGCGCAATCATCCGGAGGCGGAGGCCGTGCTGGCGATCAGCCCGCGCGTGCATCCGGTGTATGATCTGGATTCGTTAGCCGCCCTCTCCCTTGACAATCCCAAAATTCTGGTCACCAACCAGACGACGATGAGCGTTCTGGAAATCGGCCGGCTGATGGATCAGATCCGCGCACGTTATCCGCATGCCCGCTTTGAAAGAGAGATCTGCAACGCTACCCGGATTCGTCAGGAAGCGATCCAGAAGCTAAAAAACGTCGACCTGTTGATCGTCGTCGGCGATCCGCAGTCCAACAATTCCAACAAACTGAAGGACATTGCGATTCAAAGCGGAATCCCGGAGGTGCTGCTGATCGAAACCGTGCGGCAGCTGAAGCCGCAGGACTACCTGGGCCGCGAGCGCATCGCCGTGACCAGCGGCGCTTCAACTCCGACCTACCTGACGCAGCAGGTAATCGGCTATCTCAACGAAGCTGCGCAAGGCAACACCCCGGAATATCCGGCCATTGAACTGGATCATCTGTTATAAAGACAACGCCGTTTTCACGGCGTTGCTTTTTCGTTTACGCGGGCAGTCAACCTTTCCGCGAATCACTGGATCGTGCGCTCACCTGCCTTTTCCAGCAAAATCTGACCGTCATAAAACGGCGCGGCAAAATCATATTCAAACGGAATCAAAATCGAACCATCCATCCCCAACACGCCATAGCGGCCGCTTTGATCCTGCGCAACGATTCGTCCATGATCCAAAGGATACGCCGCCCAGCGATCACGATCCGGATCGATTGGCAGCGGCGCCAAATATTGGCATGGAATAATTTCTTCTCCCGCGGCATTGACATACCCCCATAAGCCATCCCGCGCCACCGGAATCAGATCACCATTGATCGCCAGACCTTGATCATAGATTGCTCCGGTGATCAGCTCGCCTTTCTGGTTCACGACGCCGACGCGATCCAGCCATTCATATTCGGGCAGGCCCTCCGGCGTTTCAGAGTAGCCGCTGACAGCGTGATACAAGCCCAGCTCGCCGCTCATCCGCGACCCGTCGAAGGGATGAAAGATGCCCGGCCCATCATGGCCATACTGCACCAAGTATGCAGTGCCGGTGGCCACATCGCCATAGATCGCTTTCGCACTGATCCCATGTTCACCCCAACAGAGATGATAGGGCGTGTCAAGCAACAGTGAAAAATCATAAGCCTGAGCGTCGCAATGCAAGTCAAGACTGTCTAAAACAGGCGCCCGGCGGCCTGTGATTGGGACGATCACCTCTTCATGAGGGCCGGCTACTCCCCACAGGCCAGCTTTTTCCAGGATGAAGTATCCCTCAACAAGCTCCAATTCAGCCTCCGACTGAGGAAATTGCTGGATCAAAGGATAAATCGCATCAAAACTGATCTCAGTAAGCAGATCACGGTCCGGGTAAACGGGTTCCATGGCTTCAATCTCGTAGTCATTCAAGACTACAAGATCATTCTCATAGTTAAATTCAGGCTGATAAATAACGCGCAGTGCTGCCTGTTCAATCTCTTGCCGACCTCTTAGAATTACTAAGGAACCTGTCTTCAGGTGATCATCGCCCTCCACGACATAGTAAATATTATCTTCTAAATAGCGAGAACCCGCCGTGGTAGAATACAGAGCCACTTCAATTTCACCTTCCACCGCCGGGGTGGACGCCGGTGTTGCTTCCACGCAGGGTATCGTCTCCGGTTTGGACGTGGAGGAACTTTGTGGTTTAGTCTTTGTGCTGCAGCCAATCATTAAAAATAATCCCAAGATCAACAGACTGAATCGCCGCATCGTTTTTCTCCTTCCTTTTCTTCTATTATAAAGAAACGATCAGGATTATAAATAATTCGATTCACAATTTCATGGAAATGTAAGAAATGGCGTTGTCAGGGGATCGCCGGGGCCTTATTCCCTACCGTCTGCCAGGATAAACGACAGCAGGATGTCAAAACGTTAATTTGTTGACGGATCACACAAGTTTCCACAAATGTTACGGCTGGGAATTCCTCTGCCTCGTTCAGGAAAATTGAGCCTGAGTCCTCACGGATGGACGTGCGAACAACGATTCAATTCAGCTGGTTCGTGTTGAAAAATGAATTGGACAAAGGCTTCAGCGCTGATTCAACGAGGATAAGAAAAGGACTGGAATTGTTCTCCGGTCCCTTTTACTGTTCTGCTTTTTTATGTTTTTTCAAGGCTTCGATTTCCTGCGGCGTACAGTTTCGCCACGCTCCCGACTGCAGCGTTTCATCCAGCTTCAACGGGCCCATCGTCAGCCGTTTTAAATATACGACCTCGTTATCGCAGGCGTGCATCATCCGTTTCACCTGATGAAATTTACCTTCCTGAATTGTCAGCAGAATGATGTGCTTTGCCGTCTGCCGAAGCGTCGCCGGAAGGCAGACTTCCTCATCGCTGATCCGGATTCCCGTTTGGATGGCCGCTTCATACTGCGGATCCCAGGGTCTTTCCAAATGCACCTCATAAGTCTTATCGACATGCTTTTTCGGCGAAAGCAGATCATGCGCCAAAGCGCCGTCGTTGGTGATCAGAAGCAGACCTTCGGTATCAATATCCAGCCGCCCGACCGGAAATAAGTCGGAGCGGTTCGTTTTCAGACAATCCAGCACGGTTTCATAACGGCTGTCCTCCGTAGCGCTGATGACCCCCTGCGGTTTGTTCAGCATGATGTAAACTTCGGTTTCATAAGTGACGATCCGGCCGTCGACCTGGATCTGATCCTGCCGTTCGTCAATTTTCTGATCATCCTTTTTTACCCGCTGGCCATTGACCACAACCCGGCCCTTACGGACCAGCTCCTTAACCTCTTTGCGGGTGCCGAAGCCGGCATGCGCCAGGAATTTATCCAGCCGCATCATCGCACAAACCGCCTTGTCATCCGACGGACCATCTTTGCCACATTGTCAAGTGATGAATTCAAGAAAACGGCAGCCGCAAAGAAAA
>NZ_CFQZWI010000073.1:0-15963 GCF_986127675.1 Holdemania sp.
AGATATAGAAATAGAAAAAGAGAGAGAGTTAGAAACGGGACACCCCGCCCCCGCCGCCTATGGCAGATACCACAATGTCATTCTTTCCGATACGGAGCTTGACGGGCTGAAAACAGAGCTTCCCGGCAAGTGGGAGTATTACATTGACCGCCTATCCTGCCATATCGCTTCCAGCGGGAGGAAATACAAGAGCCATGCAGCCACGATTTTCAAGTGGGCGCAGGAGGACGCAGCCAAGAAAGCCCCGAAAAAGGGCATACCCGATTATACCTGTAAGGAGGGCGAGAGCTGATACAGAGTGGAAGGTCAGCGGCACGTTTCCAATGAAAACGCATCTGGGAGATGACTTTCTGAATTCAGTAGGAAAGTCCGAATATCCGCGTTAAGGATTTGAGGAGGCCGGAATAAACCGGCAATTAGAGTGGCACCGCGAATCCATCGTCTCTAGCATAGGCTGGGGACGATTTTTATTTTCCCTCAGGATTCTGGAAAGGAGTGATGTTGATGATTCCCGCTGTAAACATATCAATTCATAAACAGAAATCAGAAATCCAACATTCCAGGAAACGTTATCGACGATGTTTCTGCATCTTTAACGAAACTCATCTAAGAAAGGAAAATAACCATGAAAAAATTAAATATGCTTCTCTGCGCAGGCTTATTCATCCTGAACACCGCCTGTTCTTCCAACGCTAATGTTTCTTCACCAGAACCGGAAACAAAACAAAATTCCATTGTCGTCGCGGTTGGAGGCCAGATCACAACGCTCGACCCCGGTTTCAATACAGAGACTGTCAACAATTACATTCTTGCCCATACCCTTTCCAGTCTGATGACCAAGGATGAAAATGGCAACGTCATTCCTGAGCTTGCCGAGAACTGCACCGTAAGCGACGATGGTCTGACCTATACTATAAAAATCAAGGAAGGGCTGACCTGGAGTGATGGAAAAGCTCTGACTTCACAGGATTTTAAATATGCCATCCTGCGCAACCTGACCTATGGCGCGGAAAACTCCCTGACGATTTACAATCTGACCACCTATTTAAAAGGCGCGGAAGAAATTGCGGCAAATACCGATCTGGACGCGGAAACGATCGAAATTGACGGAGTCCAGACGCCGGATGAGTCTACGCTGGTTTTAACTCTGAAACAACCCTGCGCCTTTTTCCTGAATCTGTTAACTGGCAACGTCTTTGCGCCGTTAAGACCAGATTTTGCGGATGCGCACGATTCCACATGGGCATTAAAACCCGGTTATCCAAGCATCGGCGCTTACCAGCTGGCGGAATGCAATGAGAACGAAAAAGCCGTCATCGTCAAAAATGACAGCTATTACAAAGCTGATGAAATCACGCTGGATCAGATTACATTTCTGGTCATGCCGGACAGCGACGCCCAGTCGCTCGCTTATAAAAATGGCGAAGTTGATGTCGCGTTAAACGTTCCGGTTGATGTTGGCGTCAATTATCCAAACCAGAACGAAGTCTGGAATATTCCGTCTCCAACCTCCTACTTCATCGCAATAAACTCTGGTTCTACCGCTCCGGAAAGCCTGAAAGACAGCCGGGTCCGGAAAGCACTGGCCCTTGCCATCGACAAAAAAGCTCTGGCTTCCACCCTGGGCCCTGAGGAATACTATCAGGCATTAGGCGGCTATGTCCCATCCGGACTTAACGGCGCAGATGGGGATTTCCGGAAGGAAGCCGACGCGAAAGGGACTCTGCAGGCGTATGACCCGGAACAGGCGAAGACGCTGCTGAAAGAAGCCGGTTATGACGAAGCCCATTCGTTAAAAATCAAATACAAATATTCTTCTTCCTTCATCCACGCCGACGTTGCGCAGATTTTGGAAGCGATGTGGAAAAATATCGGAATCGACTGCGAACTGGAGGTTGTGGAATCCGGCGTCTTCTATAATCAGATCGACAACGGCGACTTTGAACTCTCCCGGTACGGCTACACCGCCAGCGATGATCCATCCCAGTTTTTGACCTTGTGGACTATTGGACAACAAGTCGTTCCTGCGGTCGAGGATCCCGCTTATGATCAGATGATTGAGGACGCTGCGAAGATTGTGGATCATACGGAGTATATGAATGCACTGCATGCGGCTGAAGAATACCTGATTGAGCAGCAGGCCTATATCATTCCGCTGTTCAGCTATAACACACCGATCCTCAAGAGTGAGAAAGTCCAGAATGCCACGAAGAAAGGAACCACACCGTATTACGGCTACGTCACGCTGCAATAACATCCCGATTCTCTCTCCCTGCTTCACACTCCCTCCCAATCTTTTCACAAAAAAGGATGAACATGCACTTCTCATTGAGGGAAGTCACCTTCATCCTTTTTGCTTTGTTTATTTCAATAACGCCGCTTCCAGATCCTGAAGCATCACGTCCAACGCGGTAATCCCGCCTTCTGCCAGATACCAGACCGTCGGCGTGAGGTAGACGATATTGCCGTTCTGCGCGGCCAGCGTCCTGGCGGTCAGTTCATTGTTCATGACTTCCTCCGCCAGCTTCGCCCCTTCGGTATTGATCGCGGAATCACGGTCGAGCACGAAGAGATATTCCGGATTCAGCTTGACTAACAATTCCATCGACGATTCGTTGCCATGGGTGGAATCCACATCGTTCGCCAGATTGATAAAGCCGATTTCATTGCCAATCAGCGAGCAGCGGCTGCCGTTGCCAAGGGTATTGAAGTTGCTGGAGGTCACCATGCCGATCACCGCGGTTTTGCCTTTGGCCGCCTGACGCAGCGTTTCAATTCGGCTGTCGAAACCAGCCAGCTGTTCCTTCGCTTTGTCTTCCATATTAAATAAAGAAGCGATAGTCATGGCGTTCTGCTTCACGCTTTCCACTATGCCCAGCTCGGCATCGGTGCTCAGATACACAACCGGAGCGATCTCAGACAACGCGTCGTACTGCGCGCTCAGCCGGCCGCCGATGAAAATCACATCCGGTTCGCTGGCCATCAGCGCTTCCATATCGACTTCTTTCAGCGTCCCCAGATTTACGATCGCTTTATTTTCATTATATGCTTTCAGATAATCGACCGTTGAGGATTTCGGCATGCCGACGACGCGGTTGCCCAATCCCCAGCTGTCCAGCATATCCAGCGCCGCCATGTCCAGAATTGCGATCCGCTGCGGATCGACCGGGACTTCCAGCGGACCTTTTTCCTGATTTCCGTTGAGTGTGGTGATCGTCATCGTCGCAACTGGTTGTTGATTCGGCTGCTCCTCCTTCTGCGGTTTTGCGGTGCAGGCGCTCAGCATCAACAAGCCGACGACCATGAAACCCGTTAATTTCTTCATATTCTTTTCTCCTTTTTGTTTTTCCTTTGTGAACTATGATTTGTTGCGGGAAAACCTGTGATTCACATCATTCAAACTGACTTTCCTTTCCGATTCAGCTGAAATTTCTCTCTCGCCTTTTTTCAAATTTTAGAAACCTATTAATAATAGATCGACAGCGGCCGGCCCGCGACCTGTTGAATCTCGAAATTCACGCCGTAGATCGCCGAAAGGTTTTCCTTGGTGATCACGTCCTCAACAGTCCCGAATCGTGCTACCTTACCGCCGACAAACGCGCAGATATAATCCGAGTAGAACGCCGCGTAGTTGATTTCATGCAGAACCAGAATCACCGTTTTTCCCAATTCATCGCACAGCCGGCGTACGATTTTCATCATGTTTGACGCGTGGTAGATATCGAGGTTATTCGTCGGTTCGTCCAGTAGAATATAATCCGTATCCTGAGCGATCACCATCGCGATCATCGCCCGCTGCCGCTGCCCGCCGGACAGCTCGTCGATAAATTGATCAGCGATCGCTTCCAGCTCCATGTAGGCCAGCGCTTCATCCACTTTCCGCCGGTCTTCTTCCTGCAGCCGCCCCTGACAATAAGGGAAACGGCCGAAACTGACCAGTTCGCGCACCGTGAGCTTCATCTGAATGTTGTTGGACTGCGTCAGGATCGCCAGCCGTTTGGACAGGTCGCGGCTGTTCCACTTCGCCAGATCCTTTCCTTCAAACTGCACCAGTCCCGCATCTTTAGCGACCAGCCGGGAAATCATCCCCATGACCGTCGACTTGCCCGCGCCGTTGGGACCGATCAGAGACAGGACCTTGCCCTTGGGAATTTCGAAGCTCACCTCGTCGACAACCCGTTTTGCGCCATAGTGCTTTGTCAGTTGTTTAATAATCATGCCCGCTGCCTCCCTTTTCCAAATAACAGAATCAAAAAATACAAACCGCCGCCGATCGTGATGAATACGCTGACCGGCATGCTGTAAGAAAAGCCATGCTCGACGATCAGCTGTCCGCCGACCAGAACGATCATCCCCAGCACGGCTGCGCCAAAAATCAGCCAGGTATGCCTGTATGTCTTAAACAGCTGCCGCGACAGATTCGCGATGATCAGGCCCAGAAAGGAAATCGGACCGACCAGCGCCGTGGCGATCGCGATCAGCACCGTTACGCCCAGCAATAACCGGCGGATCGTTTTGTCCACATCCACGCCCAGATTTATCGCCTGATTCTTCCCCAGCGCGATCACATCGAGCAGCTTCAGCTCCTTCCGTAACACGAAGATCACCAAGCCGATCAGCACGGCTGAGATCGCCAACAGACTGGAATTGACGTTGGAAAAGCTGGCAACCAGCGAGCTTAACAGCGCGTCGTATTCGTTGGAATCCATGATCCGGGTCAGCGTCGTCTGCATGCTGGAGAACAACGTCGACATGACCGTGCCTGCCAGCAGCACATAGAGAATCTGATGCTTCATCTTCTTAAACAACGTCCCGTAAATCAGGATCGCGGCTGCCCCCATGATCGTCAGATCGACGAGAAACGAAAGCTGCGGATGGCGGGCGATCAGACTGCCGGAGCCGAGAAAGAACACCACTGCGGTATGGATCAGGGCGTACAACGAATTCATCCCCAGCAGGCAGGGGGTCACAATCGTGTTTTGAATCAAGGTCTGGAAGACAATCGACGCACCGCCGATACAGAAGGCTGTCACGAGCATAACTAACAATTTCGGCACGCGCAGGCGCATCGCGAATTCAACATATTTCGGATTGACATTGAGCGTCAGATAGCCGATCACCGCCAGAATCGCCAGCGTGATCAGAACCGCCGCTTTAAAATGATTGGCATCACAGCGCTTCATCCTCTGCAGCCTCCCTGCGCTTTTCCGACAATCCGCGCTTTTCCGTTGAGCCGCATCCAAAGCAGGCCGATGAAGACCAGGCTGCCCAAAATCCCGACGATCAGCTCGATCGGCAGTTCATACGGCGCGATCACGATCCGGCCGAGCATGTCGCAGACCAGCACGAACAGCGCTCCGAACAGCGCGGTATCGGCTAATGTTCCGCGCAGCTTATCACCCTTGAACATCGTGACCAGATTGGGAACGATCAGTCCAACATAGGAAATACTGCCGGCCACCACGACGATGCTGGCGGTGATCGTCGCGGCGATCGTCAATCCCAGAAACAGCACGGCGTTATAAGGCACGCCGAGGTTCTTTGAGAAGTCTTTGCCCATGCCGACAATGTTGAAATGGTTGGCAAACAGAAACGCCGCCAGAACTAACGGCACAACCAGAATGACCAGCTCATAGCGCCCCTTCATCACCAGGGAGAAGTGGCCGACCAGCCACGAGGAGAGCGCCTGCGTCATTTCGTATTTATACGCCAGATAGTTCGTGATTCCGCCGATCACATTGCCGAACATAATGCCGACTAACGGCACCATCACAACGTCCTTGAACTGAATCCGCTGGATAAACGCCACAAAGATCCAGGTTCCCGCAATCGCGCTGACGAAGGCAAAGCCCGCGCGCACCCATAGCGTCGAGCCGGGCATGAACAGAAAAGCGAACAGAATTCCCAGCTGAGCGGAGGAAATCGTCGCGCCGGTCGAGGGGGAAACAAATTTATTCATGCACAGCTGCTGCATGATCAAGCCGGCCACGCTCATGCCCATGCCAGTGCATAAAATCGCCAGCAGCCGCGGCAGGCGGGAAAGAACCAGAATCTCCAGCGCCTCCCAGTTTCCATTCAGCACGTCGGATACGCCGAAATCCGCCGCGCCGATCAATAACGAAATCCCGGAACAGCCCAAGAGAACTGCGGTCAGAATCAGCGTACTTTTAAATCGTTGAAGCATAACGTTCTCCTTTCATCGTTGAATGTTAGTTTAATCTAACATTGATGGAAAAATAAAAGAGTCGACGTCAGATCGATTCTTTTCTCTTTTAGTTAGCTATATCTAACCTTAAGCGTAATCAGCTTACCATGACTGTGAAAAAAAAGCAAGCGTCCTTTCACCGGATTTCTGGAAGTTCCTGTAATCTGGCGAAAAGAATCATATTTCAGACGGAACCGTTTTCTTAGCGGCGGCATTCCCCTGCGTTTTAAACTTTCCTTATGGCAAAAGTCCCTCTGCGATTCTGAAGATTGAGGACAATTAAAAAACAGACGGTATCCGCAGTAATTCTTCCCTGGCTCAGGGTAAGAATAGAATTTCCATACAAAGAAACAGGCAGGATAAAGCGTTGTATAACCGTTTATCCTGCCTATTTCATCATGCAAATTCGACTAAGAACCTCCATAGCGGCAGCCATCTGTTTTCGTGAATTCCCATTATGCGCTTGAAATGAATTTGAAAGAAAGCGGCTCCTTCTTTAATTGAAAGGAAATCCGTTTGCTTAATAAATCCCGTTTATTTCCCGGCGATCTGTTCCACCCAGCGCCGTCCGGCCTGTTCTGCTTCCTCAAGCTGCGCCATGGACGGCTTAAACCGCACTTTCAAGGCTGGCATGACCGTAATCCGCAGCTGTTTTAACCGCTCTTCCAGATGAGCGAACGCTTCCCCGCTCCAGCCATAGCTGCCGAAGACTGCCGCAAACTTTCCGCCGTGCACGACCGGATTCAAATAAGAGAGAAGCGTCCAGACCGGCGGCAGTGCTTCCGCCAGAATCGTCGGCGATCCCAACAGAAATCCCCGGGCCTGTTCCAGCTTTTCCACCACTTCCGTCACCGGGGTCTGCGTCAGTTCCATCAATTCCGCTTTCCAGCCGGCACTTTCAATGCCCCGGGCGATCGCCTGCGCCAGCTGTTCCGTATAGCCATAAGCGCTGACATAGGCCAGAATCAGCTTGTTTTCCAACCGCGGTTCCGCGCTCCACCTACGATATTGGTTTAAAATCTCCTCCAGCCCGCAATCCAGCACCGGTCCATGACCCGGACAGATCATCTTCACATCCAGCCCGGCCACTTTGTCCAGCGCTTTCCGCATGAATGGGCGAAATGGCTTTAAAATATGATCATAATAGTATTTTAACGCACTCTGATAGGCCGTTTGATCCTCGACCTCACTCACGCGCAGCCCTTCAAACGCATAATGTGCGCCAAACGAATCACAGGTAAACAAAATCCCATCTTCCTGTGCCAATGTAACCATCGTATCCGGCCAATGCAGATTGGGCGCCATGATAAACCGCAGCGTCTTTTTGCCCAGATCCAGCGTCATGCCTTCTGCCGCTGTCAGTGAGCGGAAATCCTGATTGACGATTTCCTTTAAGAATTGCAGCGCCGCCGGACTGCCGACGATGGTCAGATTCGGATTCACTTCCAACAACTTCGCGATCGAACCGGCATGATCCGGCTCGGTGTGATTCACGATCAAATAGTCGATTTGATCGACTGGCAGCACCGCTTCAACGCGCTTTTCAAACTCATCAAAAAACGGAAGCTTGACCGTTTCGATCAGCGCCGTTTTCGCTGTACCTTTAAGGATATACGCGTTGTACGTCGTTCCATATTCCGTTTCCATGATGATATCAAATACCTTCAGCTGCGGATCCTGGACACCTACCCAGGTCAGGTCGTTGGTTATTTGTTGATTGATTGCCATCCTGCATCACTCCTTTATTCATTCTTTCCCAGAATTCTGGAAATTAACAGAAATCTTTTCTTTCCTGATTATCATAGTCAAATTCTGAACAAATTTCTATCAGAATGCTTCCTGCTGATCAATTTTGCGGGGTCTTTCAGACCCGGGGAATTCTCTTTCAAACAAGGATGCAGAGCTTTGAAAAAAGGACTGATTCTGTCTTCTTTTCGCTTCTGATTTTTATCCGGGAATCCATTAAAATTATTACAATTTCGAACAATAACCGACTATTTCATCCAAATTTATCATGAAATCCGGATTGATTCCGCCAGGAAATCGTGCTATATTGTAGTTAGATTTTCAAGGCTATAACTATAATTTCACATGAGGAAAGGATAGTTAATTCCCGCGCTCATGTGTCTTTTATTATAGTGGCATAGGAGGACAGCTCATGGTTACAGGAAAAGTCAAATGGTTTAATGCTGAAAAAGGCTACGGATTCATCACGACGGATGAAGGGAAAGACGTCTTCGTTCATTATTCCGCGATTCAGACAGAAGGTTTTAAAACCTTAGACGATGGCGAAGCGGTAAGCTTTGAAGTCGTCCAGAGCGATCGCGGCGAACAGGCTGCGAACGTCTGCAAGCTTTAATTGTCCTTTCGAATCAGACATGCGAAAAGCACTCCTGCGAGTGCTTTTCTTCTTGGTTCAGGGTTTAAAAGAGAAATGGCTGAGCCTGTCCCCTGCCTCAGACAGTTGAGGGAACTTGGGGATAGATCAGACAGGCGACGTTCACGTCTGCTTTCTGTTTCATCCAGTAACAATGGACAGGAAAAGGCAGCGCCTCTCCCTCCGGCTCCATCGCCTCATTCTGCCGATCCTGCACAAACAGCCATAACGTCGCAGGATAATCCCGGGACTTGATGCCAGAAAGCAGATGTTCCAGTTCCGCGCTGATTTTGCGCTCCTTTTTCACCTTCACAAATTCCAGGCATTGACTTTGGTTCAGCGGCTGTCCGTTATGCACTAATTGACTGATCATTTTGACCAGCCATTCGCCATTCCAGGGGTCCGTCAATCGACTGCGAATCTGCCAGGATGGATAACCGGCCAGCGGTTGAGGACTGATAATTAAAATTGGCTGGGGAAAGGAAGCGGCCAGCTGCGGATCCACAGCTTTCGAGGAACATAGAATTGTCTGATCCCATTTTTCGGGACGGCTGCCGGCATCTTGAATTTGGATGTACTCAATGACGAGATCGCCCGTCTGATGGCGGATCCGGTGAACCTGATCCTCGGCCTGCGGGTCAATCGGATCGCATTGCAGGATTCTGATTTTCATTGCGTTTTCCTCCGATTCTGTTTCCAATGTATGTCCCGGAATCCATAAATATGAATGGGATCGGTGATAAACCGGAGCGGAATCTGAAGCGAAAGCTTGAAATAGAAATAAGGATTAAAAGAAAAAGGACCCGGCGAGCGGATCCTGTGAATCAGAGAAATTAATAGTTGGCTTTTTCAACTTCGAAGAAAGACTTCGCATAGCCGCACAGCGGGCACAGACCCGGAGCGTTCTTGCCGACCAGAGTATAACCGCAGATCTGGCATTTCCACATGACGTCTTCTTCCTTCTTGAAGACTTTGTCTTCCTTCACATTGCTTAACAGAGCCAGATAACGTTCTTCATGGCGCTTTTCAATTTTGGCAACCATGTCCATCTGGGCCGCGATCTTGTTGAAGCCTTCTTCACGCGCAATCTTGGCGAATTCAGCGTACATGTCAGTCCATTCGTAGTTTTCGCCATTGGCCGCATCCTGCAGGTTAACGTCTGTCGAAGGAATCTGATCGCCATGCAGAGCCTTAAACCACAGCATCGCATGTTCCTGTTCGTTGCGCGCTGTTTCCTCAAAGATATTCGCGATCTGCTCCATGCCTTCGGCACGAGCCTTCATTGCATAGTAAGTGTACTTGTTGCGGGCCTGAGATTCGCCGGCGAAAGCGCTCATTAAGTTCTGTTCAGTTCTTGATCCTTTTAATTCCATTGTTCTTTACCTCTTTCTTTCTCTTTTTCCTGTTTGTCTTTACACTGGTTGCAGCAGCCTTCCAACGAGATATTCAGATCTTCCACGCTGACGCCCATCTGATCTTCCACCTGGCTGATCATCTGCTCCTCAACGGAGAAGGAAACGTCGAAATACCGCTTGCAGTATCGACAATAGAAGTGATGATGCTTTTTCGGATTTCCATCGTACATGAATCCAGCGCTGCGGTCCTGGAACTTCTGGATTTCACCCAGTTCCGACAACAGATTCAGGTTGCGATAGACGGTTGCGATTCCGATGGAAGGATCAGCTTCTTTTACCTTCTGGTAAACCTGCTCGGCATTCATGTGAATTCCTTCGCCGCGCATCACATCCAGGATCAGCTGGCGTTGCCTTGAATTCCTGCGAATCATCATCTCACCTCCTAATAACGATAACCTTTATCATTATAGCATAAGTTTTCTGAGAGTCAAGCCGCTGCGTTCAAAATTTTTTAAATTTTTGATTGGTTTTCCGAACGGATATGCTGAATATCCCCCCTTGGACGCCGACGTTTGAGAACCGGGATCTTCCGGTGGGCAACGAGGGGAAAAATCCTGAATGAAGCGCATTGCCAAAAATGGAAACAGAAGTTGACAGGCAGACTTCTGCCGTGGAACAAAAGAAAACAAAAAATCAGGTATACCGGATAATCCGGGCCCTGACGTTTTGTTTTTGGATCAGTCTTTTTTACAGCTTTCTGGTTGATCGGGCTGTTGATTTTGTTTCCTTCTGCCGTAAGTTTATAAAAGCTGTGAAAGCAGATAAAGGAAAGAACCATGAAAAGAAGGTGGAATGATGCAGCTGTTCCTTGATTTTGCCGCGGCAATGCTCGTGCGTTTGTCAGGCTGGTCTGCCTAAAATCCTTCCGCGCCCCGGCCGCTGCGTATTTTGGGGTTGATTTTCTTCAGCGGCTTATTTCTTGTGCTTACCGTCATCACCCTTGGATCCGGTTCTCTGGCGATTGTTCTGTTTGCCAGGCAGAAAGGTGCGCAGGGAATCTTTTTTACAGTTCTTGCTTCAGGGCTGACCGGTTTCTGCCTGTGCTTCCTCAAAACTTTACTTAAGGAAATCCGGCAGAAAACGCATTAGTCTATGTTGAATCCGTTCTGATCCTTTCGGCATTTTTTTCATTATTTCCCAATTCGATATAAAAAGCTCTTTCGGTATCGGGGATTTCCGATCCAAAAAGAGCTTTCTTCTTTATGATTCCTGATGATATGCGCGGTAAATCTCATTCTTGGACACGCCGGATTCCTTCGCAATCTGCCTGATCGCATCAGCGGCGGACATCCCGGAACGGATCCGTTCGTTAATCTGATCGGTGATCTGCGCCATATCCAGAGCCGGCTGGCTTTCCTGTCCGCAGCCCTCCACAACGAGGACCATTTCGCCTTTCAGACCGGCCGCCGCCGCTTTCAGCTCGCTTAAGGTTCCGCGCAGAAATTCCTCGTGCCGCTTGGTGATTTCCCGGGCCAGACATGCTTTGCGGTCGCCCAGAACGTCCAGACAATGCCCCAGCATCCGCTCAATCCGATGCGGCGCTTCATAGAAGATCATGGTGAACGGCAAGGATTTCAACCCTTCCAGCTCCTTCACGCACTCGCGGTCATTGCTGGAAAGAAATCCTTTGAACAAGAATGGCTGAGCTTTCAAACCGGACGCGACCAGCGCGTTGATCGAAGCACTGCAGCCAGACACCGGCACGACGTTATACCCCGCGGCCGTTACCTGCTCGACGATATTCTGCCCCGGATCGGAAATCAGGGGATACCCGGCGTCGGAAACCACCGCGACGGACTGACCTTGTTCCAGCAGATTTAACAATCCTTTGGCGCTTTCCCGTTCGTTATGAGAATGATGGGCGATCATGCGGGTATGGATATCGAACACTTGAAGCAGCTTCATCGTGTTGCGGGTATCCTCCGCGGCGATCACATCCACTGTGCGCAAAATCTCAATCGCCCGAGGCGTCATTTCTTCAAGATTCCCAATCGGCGTCGGCACGAGATACAGCGTCGGTTTTTCATTGGAAAAGCTTTGCTGGCGAATCATTTCTGATCCTCTCCCGGCGCATTTTTCGGCTGACCCTCTTTGCGGCCGGGATGCCGCCGGCGGCGATTCGGTCGTTTCCGCTCCTGAGTTTTCGCCTCGCCATCACCTTCCTGCGCCTTAACTTCGCCTTCCGGTTTGACTTCCTTCCCGCTCTCCCGCGGCTTCTGATGTCTGCGGTTCTCCTGCGGTTTGCGATCCTCGCGGCGCTTTTCTTCCGGTTTTCTTTCCTCCGGCTTCTTTTCCGTTTTTTTCTCACCGGGACGCCGGGCAGGTTCTCTGCGTTCCTGCTTTTTCTCTTCGGCAGGTTTTCGGTCGGTTACTTTCCGATCGTCCTGACGCTCGGTTTCCTTCGCCTCCGCTTCCCGACGCTCGCCCGTTTCCTTACGGTTGTTTTCTTTCCGTTCGTTATCCCGGCGGTCATCCTTGCGTTCGCCAGGCCGGTTTTCTTTCTCTTTGTTTTTTGCGTTCTGGGCTTCCGGGCGACGGAACACGCCCTTTTCCATTAAATCCGCAAGCGTAATAAACTGTACGTTTTCCCGATTTTCCAGCTTGGCGGTCCCGTTGATCACGTTCATCGACGTCACGCGGTACAGCTTGCCTTCATATTCGACCTGAGCGTTCATCTTCGGTAATCCGGCGCGCAGCTGTTTGTAATTCTCATCCTCAAATTTCAGACAGCACATCAGCTTGCCGCACTGTCCCGACAATTTCTGAATGTTCAGAGCCAGCAGCTGGTTCTTCGCCATGTTGATCGACACGACGTCAAAATCATCCATGAACCGCGAGCAGCAGGTTTCCATGCCGCAGGTGCCCAGACCGCCGATGATCTTCGCTTTATCGCGCGGACCGATCTGACGCAGCTCGATCCGGCACTTGAAGATCCCCGCCAGTTCCTTTAACAGCTCGCGGAAATCGACACGCTCGTCGGCGACATAGACGAAGATGATCTTGCTTCGATCCAGCGTGTATTCGCAGCTGATCAGATTCATATCCAGCTTGAGCCGGGCCACTGCTTCCTGACAGCGGGCCAGCGCTTCTTTGGCCAGATCTTTATTTTCGGCATACATCTCGCGGTCATGCCGGGTCGCTTTGCGCAGCACCGGCTTGAGCGGCGTATTCTGGGTGTGCATCGACACGTCGCGCAGGTTGCTGATGATCTCGCCCATCTCGACGCCCCGGATAGTTTCCACGACGACATAATCGCCATATTCCAGCGTTTCATCGTTCGCGCCAAAGCTGTACGCCTTACGCGAATTCTTAAACCGCACGGAGACGACATAGCGGTAAGCCGGAGCCGGTTTGGATTCTTCCGTTTTTACAGCTTCCTGATTTTCACTCATCTTTCATTCCCTCCTTCATTTGATAAATTAACTGATCCGCCAACAATGGCAGATTATAACTACGGGACAGCTTGTCCCGGCATTCAAGCAAAACGATAATCAGCCGATCCAGCCGCAGCGGACGCTGATTCCAGTTTCCTATTTCCTCCGCCATCCAGGCCGGGCCTTCCGTATGCCCTACCGCGGCGTCGCGGAGAAATTGAAGCAGACAGTCGATAAAATAACCGAAGGTTCGTTTGTCCTTCTCCTTATCCTTGCTTCCCAGATACTCGGTCTGCATCCACACCAGCACTTCTTCTTCACGCAATGGGAATTCACGGATAAACCGGCGCATCATCAGCATTCCATTCTGGTACGCTTCATCCTCAGCCGTCTGTTTGATCTGATCGACGTCGCGGATCATGTGCGACAACAGATAACCGTCGGTTTCGTCAAGCTGTTCTTCCAATGCGATCTGATGTATCTGACGCTGCGTCAGCGGCCGAAAGGTCAGCGTCTGGCAGCGGGAGACGATCGTCGGCAGAATCCGGTCCTGATTTTCCACAATCAGAATCGCGAGGGTATCAGAGCCTTGCGGCTCTTCCAGAAACTTCAACAGGCTGTTGAACGCCTCGGGCGTCGTGTTCTCCGCGTTGTTGAGAATATAGACTTTCTGTCCGCTGCGCTCCAGTCCGGTTTTATTGAAACGTTCCTGCAGCGAGCGAATTTCCTCTTTTTTAATCGACTTGGACGCGCCGTCCAGAAGAATCAGATCGGCATAGTTGCCCTCCGCAATCCGCTGGCAGTCGATGCATTCTTCACAGGCGAATCCGTCGTGAACGTGCTGACAGATCCGGCTTTGCGCTAACAGAAGCGCCGTTTCCAGACGCGGCGTTCCCTTCTGCCCGACAAACAGAAACGCATGCGCCAGTTTCTTCTGCATTAACGCGTGTTTCAGCGTCTGATAAACGACCGGCTGCTGAGCCTGTAAGCGTTCAGCGAACTTCACGTTGGATCAGCGCTCCAATCGCTTTCACACAATCGTCAATCACCTGCTCAACCGGCTGGGAGGCGTCGATCACGATCATCCGTTCGGCAAACCGCCGACGCACCTGGCGATAGCCTTCACAGACGCGCAGATGGAAATCAATCTTTTCCTGATCGAGCCGGTCTTTGTCCTGCCGGCTGGCAATCCGGTCCAGCCCCTGTTGAGGAGCCAGGTCGAGATACAAGGTTTTATCCGGCCAATGGCCTTCGATCGCAAACTCGTTGATCGACAAAACTTCTTCGATCCCTAAATACCGGCCGACGCCTTGATAAGCCAGCGAGCTGTCGACGAAGCGGTCGCAGATTACGACCTTGCCTTCGGCTAAGGCTGGCAGTACTTTTTCGATCAAATGTTGCCGCCGGGCCGCGGCGTAAAGCAGCGCTTCGGTCTTGCTATCCATTGCCGTGTTGGCAGGATCGAGAATCACGCGGCGGATTTGCTCCGCAATCTCAATCCCTCCCGGTTCCCGGGTATATAGGGAATCAACGCCCATTTCCTGCAGCCGCTTCGCCACCGCCGTGCTGACTGTGGTTTTCCCGCTGCCGTCCGGGCCTTCAAATGTAATAAAATAACCTTTTTTCATATACGCTCACCCTTGATCTCCTGTGCTATTATATCACGGTTAACCGTAGTTACGCTACAACCTTTCCCTTCCTGCGCAGGCGGGATAGAACGCTGAATTTCTCCATAGAAAAGAACTATCCGCCCGGACAAACGGATAGTTTTCTTTTTGTTAACGCTCTCTTTTTTCCCTGCGCTTAATACCGGACAGCCCAAAGCAGGTGATAAAACTGATCATCGCCGGTATCTTCCAGCTCCGCAGTCCAGTGCGGCATGCGGTCAAGATTATCTTTCACCGTCTGAATAATCTTTTGATTGGCATTGTTCAATCCATTTTCGGCTTCGATCGGAATCCCTTCTACAATCAGCTTGTTATCCCAATGAGGCACATAGGTCACAAAATCCACGGTGATTCGATTATCTGATTGTTTTTGATCCAAAACGATCACACCGGGACTGGCTGGCAGCCAGTCGCCTTCGCGGGAATAGGCGACATAGCTGTTCACACTTTGGCTGTAAACGACACCGCTGCTTAACTTCCGGTTATCATAATCGTCATAAACATAATCCTGCCCGCTCAACACCTTTGCCGCCTTGTTCATGTCCGGCTGGGTAACCAGCGAGCCATAGCCCTCGCGGATCGCGAAGTCCGCAAACCGCACCTGTCCTTCGGCATTCCTGCAATATCGGCCATCGCAGCCATAGTCAGGAATCGCGCTCATCAAGGTTGGCGCCAGCGCTTCCCAATCAATCGCAGAGGGATCGTCGAAGCCCTGATCCATCGCGGTGAACAGGTACAATGTTTTCTCAAGTTTTGTCGTATCCTTCAGGTATAGCGTATCCTTATCATTAAAATTCATTTCTACTTCCAGCGTGATATCCGGCGTGATCGCCCCAGGTTCCAGAATATCAACATGCTGGTCATAAAGTATAGCAAAGTTTTCTGCCAGTTCATTCAGATTCATTCCTGGTTCAGATCGGAAGAG
>NZ_CFQZWI010000074.1:0-15933 GCF_986127675.1 Holdemania sp.
ATTAAAAATGAGTCCCATTTCTGGAACTCATCTGCGTCTTTCTTGTTTCGGTTTTTCTCTCACCAACACTATTTTTGAAAGAGCCTGAATAAGGCGTCAATCGCTTCCAGCAGTTCTTCCCGGCCCTGCTTCGTGATGGAAGAGAACGGAATGATCGCTTCCGGCGCACAGGCCAGAGCCTTGGCGATAACGTTGATCTGTTTGCTTTGCTGAGAGCGCGGCACTTTGTCCAGTTTCGTCGCGGCAACCACAAACGGAATTTCATAATAACGGGCGTAGTCCGCCATCGTGATATCATCCTCCGTCGGCGCGTGCCGCATATCGACTAAGAGAATCAGACCTTTTAGCTGTGAACGGCTGGAGAAATAGTCCTCCATCATCTCGCCGAACTGGATCAGCATCTGCTTGGACGCGTTGGCAAACCCATAGCCCGGCACATCGACGAACATGAAGCGGTGATCAATATCAAAGAAATTCAACAACCGTGTCTTGCCCGGGGTGTTGCCGACATAGGCCAGCGCCTTGCGGCCGCACAGCGTGTTGATCAGCGAGGACTTGCCGACGTTGCTGCGGCCGGCCAGCACGATCTCCGGCAGTTCGCTTTCAGGCCAGTGTGCCTTGGACGGCGCGCTGACGACAAGCTCGGCTTCCCTGATCTCCATTTAGCGAACCAGCGCTTCCTGGATAACCTGGTCGACCGTTTCGACCGGAATGAAATGAATGTCATTCTTAACAATTTCCGGAACTTCGTCAAGATCCTTGACGTTATTCTTCGGAATGATGACCGTCGAGATGCCGCTGCGGTGTGCCGCCAGCGATTTCTCACGCAGACCGCCGATCGGCAGCACGTTGCCGCGCAGCGTGACTTCACCCGTCATCGCCAGATTCGCATGAACCGGCATCCGGGTGATCGCGGAAACCAGTGCCGTAGTCAGCGTGACGCCGGCGCTCGGCCCATCCTTCGGCACTGCGCCTTCCGGACAATGGATGTGGATATCGTGTTTATCGAAGAAAGCCGGATCAATCTTGAATTCGACGGCTTTGCTTTTGACATAGTCCAGCGCGATTTCCGTCGATTCCTTCATGACGTCGCCCAGCTGACCGGTAACGATGAGTTTGCCCTTCCCGTCGAAGTAAGTTACCTCAACCGGCAGAATATCGCCGCCGAAGGACGTATAGGCCAGACCGGTTACCACGCCGATCTGATCTTTTTTCTCCTTGACGCCGTATTCAAATTTTTCTTTGCCCAGCCATTCCACGATCAGCTTCTTCGTGATCTTGACCGAACGCTTGCCATCCTTCATGATCGCCAGGACGCTCTTGCGGCACAGCGAAGCAATCACCCGCTCCAGCTGACGCACGCCGGCTTCCCGGGTGTAATGACGGATCAGATAAATCAGCTCTTCTTCGCCCAATTTAAACTGACTCGGCTTCAGGCCGTTGATTTCAGCCTGCTTCGGAATCAGATGTTCCTTAGCGATGCTGACCTTTTCCACCTCGGTGTATGAGGACAGCTCGATGATTTCCAAACGGTCGCGCAGCGCCGCCGGAATTGTGTCGAGCGTGTTGGCCGTCGCGATAAACATGACCTTCGACAGATCGTACGGTTCTTCCAGATAGTTATCGGAGAACAGCTTGTTCTGTTCCGGATCCAGCACTTCCAGCATCGCGCTGGACGGATCGCCCTTGTAATCGCTGGCCATCTTGTCGATTTCGTCGATCAGGAACACCGGATTGACGACGCCGGCCTTCTTCATCCCCTGGATGATCCGGCCCGGCAGCGAGCCTAAATACGTCCGGCGGTGACCGCGGATTTCAGCTTCATCGCGCACGCCGCCCAGCGATGCCTTGACAAACTTCCGATCCAGCGCTCTGGCCACGGACTTCGCCAGCGACGTCTTGCCGACGCCCGGCGGCCCGACCAGACACAGAATCGGCGCGTTCAGCGAATGAGTCATCTGTTTGACAGCCAGATATTCCATGATCCGGTCTTTGACCTTTTCCAAACCGAAATGATCCTCATCCAGGCGCTGCTGCACCAGCTTGAGGTCTTCGTTATCTTCGGTTTCCTGCCACCACGGCACGCCTAAGAGCCAGTCGAGATAAGTCCGCACAACCCCGGCTTCCCCGGATGCCCCCGGCAGCATTTCATACCGCGCCAGTTCTTCCCGGGCCTTTTCCTTGATCGCTTCCGGATACGGGTTTTCCTCGATCATCCGGCGCAGTTCCTCGGAATCGTCGCTCTGATTGGACACATCGCCCAGTTCTTCTTTAATCGCGCGGAGCTTCTCGCGCAGATAATATTCCTTTTGCGATTCGTCGATCCGCTCCTTGACTTTTTCATTGATGTTGTTTTCAATGTCGGACAGCTGCTTTTCTTTTTCCAGCTCCTGGATGATCATCATCAGCCGTTCGTTGACATTCAACGTTTCCAGCAGCACCTGCTTCTTTTCCAAAGGCAGCGGGAAATACTGCGCGAACTGATCGGACAGCGTCGGGGCGGAAACGCCCTTGGTCAGCTGCGCGATGATCTCCGGCGGGAAATTGTTGGCGCTGGATGCGATGTTTTCGAATTCCTTGGCCACCCGGCGGATCAAAGCCATCTCTTCGAGATTATCGCCGGCTTCATCCGCGACCGGCAGCACCGTCGCCATAAACATTTTGTCCTCGTCCTGAATCGAAACAAGCTTTGCCCGTTCCAGGCCGCTGAAGGTAATCCGCATAAAGCCTTCTTTACGGCGAATGTTTTTGATCCGGCACAGCGTGCCAAAGGTGTAGAGATCTGAAGGAGCAGGATTGTCAACCATGATGTCTTTCTGGCAGACGAGCCAGACATGACCATCGAACTTTTCTTCTGCTTCCTCAACGGCACGAATGCTCTTTTCCCGGCCGACCTCAATCATGATGTCCTGCTGGGGAAAAACAATGATTCCTCGTGTAGCGATGACCGGAACACTGATTTCCATTTTTTCGTTGTTCATTGACACCCTCCTTGTCTGAAATAGTACGTGTTATAAAGGTCAAAAAAGACGCGAAGCGTCTTATTTGTTGGTGGAATCCTTAATCAGGTCCAGCGCCTTGCGCAGCCGGACGTCGTAGGAGATCGAAGACGCCGGAATCAGTTCCTTGACCTTCTCTTTTTCCATATTGTACTGAGAGGCGATCAGGCCGTATTCCGTATCAATATCTTCCTCGCCGACTTCCAGATTTTCCTGCGTCGCAATCGCGTCCAGAACTAAGCGCAGCTTGACTTTGCTTTCAGCGTCCTTCGCCATCTGTTCGCGCAGCGTTTCCTCGCTCTGCCCGGTGATCTGGAAGAACTGCGTTAAGGAAATACCCTGCTGCTGCAGACGGTTGGCGTAATCCTGAATCATATCGTCCGTTTCATTCTTGATCATGACTTCCGGAATTTCCACTTCGCAGGCGTCGACGACCGTGCTGATCAGCTTGTTGGTCGCTTCGTTTTCCGCGTTCTGCCGCTTCTGTTCTTCCTGGTTCTTGCGGATCAGCGCTTTTAAGTCGTCCATGGTTTCCACATCCGGAGCGTTGACGTCCTTCGCGAGATCGTCGTTCAGCTCCGGCAGCACCTTCGCTTTGATTTCGTGAACCGTAACCTTGAAGACAACCGGCTGTCCAGCCAGCTCAGCAGCCTGATAGTTTTCCGGGAACGTGACGTTGATGTCCTTCGTTTCTTCCTTCTTCATACCGATGAGCTGTTCTTCAAAGCCCGGGATGAAGCTGTTGGAACCGATCTCCAGCGGATAGTTTTCGCCCTTGCCGCCTTCAAACGCAACGCCGTCCTTGAAACCTTCAAAGTCGATGACCGCGGTGTCGCCGTTTTCGACTTCGCCGTCTTCCTTCACTTCCAGCTCGGCGAAGTTTTCCTGGATCCGCTTCAGTTCCGCTTCCACTTCTTCCTCGCTGACTGAAGTTTCTTCTACTTCGTAAGCTAAACCTTTATATTCGCCCAGCTTGACTTCCGGCTTGATCGCGAACGTAAAGCTCATCGTCGCGGCTTCCTCGCTGATTTCCTCAACGTTCAGCTCCGGCCGGGAGATCGGCCACAGTTTGTGCTCTTCGATGCCCGCGTCCAGCAGACCCTGCGCGCAATGCTCGACGGCTTCCAGCATAATCTTCTGAGCCGGAACATATTTTTTCGCCATGGCAGCTGGGACAGAACCCTTTCTGAAACCCGGGATTTCCAGTTCTTTCGCTAATTTATTAAAAGCTTTTTTCTGAGCCGTTTTCCAGTTTTCACCCTCAATGGTGACTTTCAGTTCGCCTGTTGATTTTTCTTTTAGTGTCCAAGTTGACATAAACTTCTTTGTCCTCCTTATGTCTAGCCTTTCTATTATAACAAAAGTTATCTGAATTTCAAATAAATTGGCTTTTTAAATCGAATAAATTGACATTTTCAAGCTGATGCCGGGACGCGAACTGACGCCAGCCCTCCTCATCATGCATACTGCAGTATACGAGATGAACGCAGCTGGCCGCAAGCGATATGCCCTCCGCTTCTTCAAAGCCCAGCGGCAGCGCCAGATACGCCTCGCGGATCAACACCTGCTCGCACAGATTAAATAAGGAAGGGTTTTCGTTTTCCAGCCATTCGCCGATCAACGCGCGGGCCAAAAGAAAGCCGTCGCTTTCCGCCGCCCCTTCCTGGTAACGGGGAATAAACGTATAGCCTATCCCATCCCGGTTCAGCGTCAGCTCCTCGCTGATCTGTTGATCGATCAGCGAATCGATCAGCAGCGCCGAAGCGAGCGGATCAGGATCGGTTTCCAGATACGCGCGGACCAAATCCAGGCAGGAGCGCAGATTCATCCCATGCAGCGCGTCGACCGCCCGCAGCTGCTGCTCGCGATCGCCTTTCAGGCTCTCCTCTATCTCCTCCAGGCTCATCACCCCAACGCCCGGCTTGCGGTTTTCCGCCGCGATTAAGCGCAGCTGCCGATCAAAATCCTGCAGCGCCGGCAGCACGTCGGAAGGCACATAGGGCATCGCCAGCTCCGTATCCACCTTCGTGCGGGCTTCCTGAATGCGGCCCTGGCGGATCAGCTGTGCGATTTCTTCAAGACATTCCGCATAAAATCCTGAGCTCATCGTCATCACTCCTTGTTCAAAAATAAAAGAAGGAATCCTTCTTTTGGCTGATCTTATTATAGCACACCCCGCTTGCAGCGGCATGTTTTTTGCCTGCGATCGTACAAAAAAATCCTTCAATGAAGGACTTCTGGTTTTCCAAAGTGGCGTCCCGGAAGGGACTCGAACCCCTGACCGTGCGCTTAGAAGGCGCATGCTCTATCCAGCTGAGCTACCGGGACATTGTTTTCTATCATGTTTTGAACGCTCAATCATAATATCAAAAAGTGTTGAAGAATGCAAGCGATTTTGGCATATTTTGTTACTGCTGCAGGGACTGCCGCTATGACACAGGAAAGTTTGGTTCCTTATGCGCAGAACCCGGAAACCTTTGATCTTTTTGTAATTCTCCCTGATGGTCCATGAATAGAAGGCAATGAACGGGATTGCCGCACGCTTTTCAGATCCAGTTTAAAGAATATTCACGCTTAAAGCAAAAGGGATCTGGCGATGTTCAAACGGCTTCGCTCCGTTCGTTCCGTTCATGGCGCTCAATTTGATTCGTCATTCTCCTCAACTTCGCTGAAATCTTCAATCTCTTCCAAATTACCACATCGCTTTAAATATTCATGCCCGCCATCCACGGCGACCGCGCCGCAGCGGCAAAACTCAAAGTCATGGACGGAAAAACTTTCGATGATATCGCCGCATTTCCGGCATCTAAGTTTTATAAATTTTAATTTTTCCCATGATTGAACTTCTTTCCGCATGACCCTTTGATACATCCGGCGCCAATCAAGCAGACCGATTCGCAACCGGTCAGTCCTGGCCTTCGCCTGTGATCGGCAAACAGGAAAAGTTGAAGATCAGCGCACTCCGGTGATTTTCAACTTCTTCTCTGCGTGATTGTAAGCGCAGAAGGTCTTCAGTCCCGGGGCCGCGTCCAGTTGACGCGGTCAATACTGACGTCGCTCCCTTCGATCGTAATCACCGCGTAACAGGGCGGCGTGCCGTCGCGGTTACGGGACAGCGCGCCCGGATTCACAAGAATCACGCCGTCGCGCTGCTGGCTGGAAAAGATATGCGTATGGCCGTAAAACACAAAGTCGCAGCCCTGCCGCCGCGCTTTGCTGACCAATATGTCAAGCTGGCCCATATACAGATGATGATGACCATGAACGATCATCATGCGATGACCCTCCAGCTCTAAAATTTTCATCTCCGGATATTCATAATAAAAATCATTGTTGCCCCTGACGCACACATACCCCTGTAAAAACTGCGGCGGCAATTCGCTGTCCCCGCAATGGATAAACACATCCGCATCCCGATGAAGCTCTAAAATCTGCTCCAGCGGTTCACTCCGACCGTGGTTATCGCTCACCACTACTATCTTCATTTTACCACCTGTACTTATAATATCAGATTTGCCGCCTTCCTTAAAGCAATATTTGATTGAGAATTAAGGAATTCAGGTCGATCGGATCGTCGTTGACGCCGCTGAGATTGACCGTGACACCATCGACCTGCAGCTGAACCTGACTGACGCCCAGCGAGCTTTGAATACTCAGAAGCAGACTGGTAACCAGTTCTTCGTTGACCTTCTTCTCCTCGTCCAGAATCTCGCCGCTGACGTTGATCGTCAACAGGTCTTCGTCCAACGAACAATCCAGTACCGTCAGCGGAGTCCCTGCCAACGGCTGCTTCAGCTGGCTGAACACGCCGATGTCCGCCAGAATGGAAGACAGCTTGTCCTGCAGACTCGTCTGATTGCTGATGCGCAGCGTTTTCGGCACGTAGACGCTGGAGCCGTTTTTCTGACGCGTATAGAACACTGTCAACGAATGGCTGTCGTGCAGGCGGTTGACCGTATTCTCAAAATTATTGATTCCAATCTGCCGGTTTAACGGCATCGGCACCGGCGTCGACAGCTGCGGCATGTGCGTCAGCGGTTCACCGGCCAAATAAAGCAGAACCTCGCTGACTTCGTCAAACTGCGTGACCGCCCATGTCAGTCCTTCCAATAACCGCATTTCCGTCTTGGGATCATAATTACGGAAATTCTCCGGGAAGTAAAGTGAAAGCTGGCTGCCCTGCAGCGCGCAGTTTTCCAGCTGAGCATTGTTTGGCAAAAGTCCGCGCACTCCCTGCACCGGCTCGTTGCCGATCGTCATCAACCGCAGAACCTCGGCTACCTTCTGGTTTAAATCCAGCCCTTCCTCAATCCCCAGCGTATAGGGAATCAGCGTCGCGTCTTCGTCCAGCAAGTAGACTTGAACCATATCCCCACTCGTATCGGATCCGCTGACGGTCTGAACCGGCTGCGAGCGGGAAGGCCACAGCACGGTAGTGAGATAAGCGGCTAACGCGACCGCTCCAAACATCAGAGCCGCGCCCTGCTTCAACGTTTCAGGTTTGATTTTCATGAACATCCCCTCCTGTCACAGTCTATGCACCGATGGCATTCAAAATGATGCCGCAGGGAGTTGAATTTTCGGCATTGGAAATTGGCCATGCTTTCTCCTTCAACAAAAAAAGAACGGGTTTTCCCATTCTTCTTCCAGCTTATTCCAAAGCAACAGGGGCTCGTTCGATTCTCCTGATCCCCCGACAAGACCTCGCTCAGATTTCAATCTGGACATGTTCGCAGGGAACATCCCAGTTCATCAAGCCACGCAGCTGCCGATTTAACAGCTCGACGCTGCCAGTCGTCGCGATCCGCAGCGTGCACTGCCCGGGCTGAGCCGGGGCCTCGAGCGCGATGCTTTCCGAATCGATCAAAGGGATTCCCAGCACCTTCGCAAATTGATCGCGGGCAAACGGAAAATGCGTGCAGGCCAGAACCGCAACGTCGTAGCGATCTCGATAAGCATTCAGTTCACCCTTCAGATACGCTTCAATTTCCTGCTTCGGACAGAGATGCTCGATCATAAACGCCAGACAACTCAAGCCGACTTCCTTGACCTCCGCCTGCGGAAGCTGCCGCGCCAGAACCTGCTGGTAGCGATGCGACTGGGCGGTAAACGGCGTCGCCAGCACGAGAATCTTCGCAGTCGAAGCCGGAATTTGTTCACATGTCTTGGAGATAATCTCCACGATCTGCGCCTGACCGCGATAACGGCGGGCGATGCCGGTCGCGCTGGCCGTGTTGCACGCGACCACGATCCGCTCGGCTCCCTGTTTTTCCAGCCAGTTCAGATTCAGCTGCAACAAATCCAGTAATGTATCGCGGTCCAGCGAACCGTACGGGACGTGTGCCTGATCCGCCAGGTAAACAAAATCTTCCTGCGGCCACCGCTGGCGAAGCTTATCCAATAACCGTAGCCCGCCGATTCCTGAATCAAAAACGCCGATCATTCTGTGCCTTCTTTCAATGTGTGATGTTCCTCAACCAGCTGCCGGGCCAGCGCCGGGCCGACATACCGGTAGTGTTCCGGCCGGGCCAGCTTGTTGGTTTCCGTGACCTTGTCTTCCGTATAGGACTGGACGAAGCCAAACCGCCAGGCGTTTTCCTGCAGCCATTGAGACTGCACAGTCGTGCTGAAATCTTCCGACTGCTTGCCTGTTGCGGCAAAATCGACAGCCAGACCGAGCTGATGCTCGCTGTGGCCGGGATAATCGACATACAGGATCGCCGAGGAACCATATTGTTCCTTCGCCTGCTTATACAATTCTTCCTGTTTTGGATAACTGACGTAACCTTCGGTGACGATCAGCCCGCCGCAGGCCCGCGTGCTGACCTCCGCCTCCGCCGCCTCGCACAGCTGCCGCAGCGGCTGCTGCAGCCGCACGTCTACCAGAATCGGCTTTTCCTCGCCGTTAACTTCGACAGTCAGCTGCGGGATGTCCGCTAACGCTTCCAAATGCAGCGGCACATGCGTGGCGATCGTGTGATCGTCGTCCACCAGCGTATCCAGCGCTGACGGATCGAGCACCAGCGTGGCGCTGCGGTAATACGGATCGCCGCGGTCCAGCCAGTCCTTGACTTCCTCGTAGCTGTACACCAGCATCAGCTGCGCCAGATCCTGCACTGCGATCTGATCGCGCGTTTCCTCTACCATCTTGACGATGAGGGCCGGCGCGTAATTGCGGTAGGAGAATGCCTCCTCCATGTAGTTGTATTCCGGGGCATGATAAACGCTGAACCGCTCCGCCTGGATATACGGTACAAATGTCGAAGGGGCAATCGAATATTCGATGATATACTCGATGTCCTCATCGCTTAAGTATTCGTCGATCAGCGCGCGGCTTTTCGGATCCTGATACGGATAGCGGGAAAGCCGGTCATAGCGGATATTCATCACGATTAAACACCCGGCGCATAACGCGGCAACCGCCGCGACAAAAAGCAAGCGTTTGATTTTCAAAAAAACCACCTCATATCTTAGTATAACATAAATCGAAAAGAATAGCCCCCTCTTGGGGGCTAGATTTCAATTTCGCGGCATCGGATCAGCTCCACCACGGCCTGCGCCCGCCCTTTGACGGCAAGCTTCAGGATCACGTTGGAGATGTGGTTGCGGACGGTTTTCTCACTGATGTTCAGCTGTTCACTGATCTCTTTCGTATCGTAATTGCTGACCAACAGATCAAAGACTTCCTTCTCCCGCCGGGTCAGAATCTTTTTCATCGCTGTCCTCCTCTTGGTTTCTAAACCATAGTATGCAGGACAACGGGGTTAAGGTTCCACATGCAGCGTCTCAAAAATTCTTTCCGCGACTTCCTGCGGCACAACCTGGGCGATCTCCTCAACCGTCGCTTCTTTTAACCGCTTAAAACTTTTAAATGTGTTCATCAGCTTCTTCTTGCGGACTTCGCCGACCCCGTCGATTTCATCCAGAATCGACTTTGTCTGGGCTTTCTGACGCAGCTTGCGGTGATAGCTGATCGCGAAGCGGTGGACTTCGTCCTGCATCCGCATTAATAAGAAGAACAGCGGCGATCCCGGTTCGACGTCGACGATCTCCAGACGTTCGTTCATCAGACTGGACGTCTGATGTTTGTCGTTTTTCACCAGGCCGCAGATCGGGATATCCAGATCAAGCGAACCGAGAATTTCCTTCGCCGCTTCAATCTGAGTCAGACCACCGTCGACTAAAAGCAGGTCAGGAAACCGTCCACCTTCGTTCAACAGCCGGAAATAGCGCCGGTACAGCACTTCCTTCATCGAGTCGACGTCGCTGTTTTCAGTATGCAGCTTAAACAGCCGGTAATCGTTTTTACATGGCAAGCCGTCCTCGAATACGACCATGCCCGCAACGGTGAAGGCGCCGGAAATATGCGAGTTATCGAAGATCTCAATCCGGGACAAGCCGGGTATCCGCAGCTTTTGCGCCAGCTGCCGCATTGATTCCTCCGTCGTTTCATTCTGCCGCTCCATCACTTCAAATTTTTGAAGCAAATTGGTCTTGGCGTTATTGGACGCCATATCCAGCAGCTTTTTGCGGTAGCCCTTGACCGGCTGGATCAGCTTGCAGGTGATGACCTCCTGCAGCGCTTCGATATCCAGCTCCAGCGGCACGATCACTTCCTGAGGCAGCGGGTGATTCTGATAATACTGCATTAAAAAGGAAATCAGTTCTTCCTCCGGATCGCCATACAGCGGCGTCAGCGACAGCTGGCGTTCCAGCAGCTTGCCGGAGCGGATGAAGAAGCCCTGGATCGCAAGGTAGCCCTTATCCGCGTAACAGGCGAATACGTCGCGGTCCTTGTTGTCCTCAACCTGAACCTGCTGCTTGTCGGTGATGTGCTCGATCGACGTGATCAGATCGCGGTACTCGCGGGCTTTTTCAAACGCCAGTTCTTCTACCGCGGCGTTCATCTTGGACTTGAGCTCGCTGACCAGATCCTTGACGTCCCCGCGCAGAAAGCGGGTGATTTTCTCGGAGATTTCCTTGTAGATTTCCGGGTCGACGTTCAGCTCGCAGGGCCCCAGACACTGTCCGATGTGATAGTACAGGCACAGCTTCTTCGGCATTTTATCGCACTTGCGCAGCGGATAGAGCTGGTTGAGCAGCTTCATCGTCTGATGCGCCGCCGAAGCGTCCGGGAACGGACCGTAGTATTTCGCCTTGCGGTCTTTCTTGGCGTCGCGCACAACCCGCAGCGTCGGATAGGCTTCATGGGTCAGCTTGATATAGGGATAAGAGGAATCGTCCATGAACATGATGTTGTAGCGCGGACGATATTTCTTGATCAGATTGATTTCCAGCACCAGCGCTTCCTTCTCGCTGGAGGTGACGATGTAGTCGAAGTCAACGATGTTGCTGACAAGCTTGGTCGTCTTGTAATTGTGCGCGCCTACAAAATACTGGTTGACGCGGTTTTTCAGTTTCTTGGCCTTGCCGACATAGATGATCGTGTCATTTTTGTCCTTCATCAGATAGCAGCCGGGCTCTAACGGCAGCGTCTGCAGCTTGGCCTTCAGTGCGGAGCTGATCATTTCGCTTTCCCCGTCTTCAGCGTGACGACGGTTGCTCCGGCGCCGCCTTCACCCGCACCGCCGATCCGCCAGCTCTCGACGCGCTTGTCGCGGTTAAGCTTCTCCTGAACCGCTTTGCGCAGCACGCCGGTGCCCGCGCCGTGGATAATTCGGACGGAGCCGATCCGGGCGACAACGGCGTCGTCGAGATATTTGTCGACAATTTCCAGCCCATCCTGAACATGGCAGCCGATGATATTGCATTCCAGATTCACGGTCTTCGCGCGCAGCGCCTTCATCGACATGCCGGAGGGCGCCGGCTTGTTTTTCCGCCGCTGGGTCGGCCGCATGTCTTCCAGCTTGACAGTCGTGCGGATGCCGTTGAGATCGACGACAGCCTGATTGCGCTTCAGCTGCAGAATCTCGGCGATCTGACTGGATTTTTTCAATTCCACAAAGGCGCCGACCTGAAACTGCGGTTCCGGCTCGTCATTGGCTTCCTCTTCCAGCTGGGCTTCGCTTTTGCCCAGGGCGTTAAGCTGATGCTGCTTCTCGATGATCTCATGCAGCTTCATCGTCTTTTGACTTTGACGCAATTCTTCCAACAGCGCCTCGCCTTCCGCTTTTACCTCTTCCAGCTGCTTCTGCGCCTGTTTTTCCGCCGCGTCGAGAATCCGCTGTTTTTCTTCGCTCAGCTTCTGCAGCTCGCGCTCCAGGTGCTGCCGCTGCTGCTCCGTCTGCGCGATCAGCGCTTCCTGTTTTTCCTTCAATTGTTGATTTTCCAAAATCTGGGCTTCCAGCTTCTCGATCAGCTCGTCCTCCTGGGAACGCTGCTGGCGCTTTAAAAACTCCGCTTCCCGGATAATTTTCTCTTTCAAACCGAATCGACGGGCAATTTCAAAGGCGTTCGACTGACCGCTCAGGCCTTCGATAAAATGATAGGTCGGCATCATCTTCTCCACGTCGAACTGTACCGACGCGACCAGAATGTCCTCATGCCGCTTGCCATAAAGCTTTAAACGTCCATAATGGGTGGTGACAACGCTTAAGCAGCCCTTCTCGCGCAGATCGTTCAGTACGGCGATCGCCAGACTTTCGCCTTCCTTCGGATCGGTGCCGGAGCCTAATTCGTCCAGCAGAACCAACGATTTTTTCGTTGCGTGCTGAGTCACGTCGGCCAGCTTCGCCAGGTGCGCGGAAAACGTCGACAGCGACTGCACGATCGACTGATCATCGCCGATATCGACAAACACCTGATCAAACAGCGGGATTTCCGCATCCTCGCAGCACACCGGAATGCCGCAGTAGCTCATTAACACAAACAGTCCGATAATCTTTAACGAAACAGTTTTACCGCCGGTATTCGGGCCGGTGATCATCAGCATTTTCTGCGGTTCGATAATCCGATACGTGTTGGCGACGACCGTCTTCGGATCGATCAGCGGATGGCGGGCCTGATTCAGAACCAGCGTCCGCCCTTCCGACAGCTTCGCGACGACGCCGTTATGACGCTGGCCCCACTGAGCCTTGGCGAACAGCGCGTCCAGGATCGCCAGCGTTTCCAGATTAGCTAAATACGGTTCGGCAACGCTTTTTAACAAACGGCTGCATTCGACGAGAATCCGGTCGATCTCATCCTGTTCGCGGGAGATCAGCGTCTGCTTGCGGTTGTTCAGCTCGATCAGACAGCCCGGCTCGACATACGCTGTCGCGCCCGAAGCACTCTCGCCGTGGACAAACCCACCCAGACTGTTTTTCTCCGAAATTTTTGCCAGGACCACGATCCGGCCGTTGCGGGTCGTCGTGATCGAATCCGTCAACAGACTCGCATGCGACTGAACGAAGCGCTGGCTTTCCCGCACCAGCTCGGCTTCCGTCTGATGCAGACTGCGGCGGATCTGCTTCAGCTCCGGCGACGCGCTGTCGAGCACTTCGCCATAGGGCGTAAAACAGCGTTCCAGCTGTTCGGCGACTTCCAGATGCGGCTCCATGGTATCCGCCAGCTCATGGATTTCCTTGCAGGGCAGCTCCACGGATTTCAGATACCCTTGCGCGCCGCTGACACCGCGGGCATGATCGGCCGCCTGAATGAGTTCCTGAGGCGTACAGACGCCGTCCCGCAGCACCGTATGCAAGGACCGCGAAAGATCGCGGATTCCATAAAACGGCATCGGACCGAATTGAATTACAGCCTGCAGCGCTTCCGCGATCCGCCGGTTTTCCTTCACAATGACCAACGGCGAAAAGCTTGGCTGCAATTCCTCAATTTTTTGTTTTCCTAACGAAAAGGCGCAGAGCTGAGCGATTTGCTGCTTAATCAGCGCCAGCTCCAGGCCGTTGCTACTGTTCATCGTTATTCTCCTTTCAGTGAATTCAGTAAAGCTTGAAGATTTTGAAAGGTCAGCTGATTGTCATTCAGCCAGTCTTTTATCAAGGTGCGGTCCTCGTCGGTCAGCTGATCCCAGCCATCCACCAGCTTCTGCAGCTGATTTTCATCCTGCGGCATTTCCAGCAGTTTTTCATTGATTACCGCCGCGGCCTTGCCAGGCATCGACAACAGCGTCGCGTCGATCACTTGCTGCCCGTTTTCAAAAAACGGAAGCATCAGCAGGATCGAAAAGACGACCAGCCAGATCCCGGTATTGACCAACCCGAACAAACCGCCTAACAGCTGATTGGCCTGTTTGACCAGCGGGATTTTCCCCAGCATTTTCACCACCGGACGAACCAGCAACAGAATCAGCTTACAGATGATAAACACGGCGATAAACCAGACGATCTGATTCATCAAGCCATACACCCAGGGTCCCAGCACCGTATCCCGCGCCGGATTCAGCGACGCTGGAACGATCGCGGCCCACTCCGCCAGCACCGGCGAGAACAGCCACGCGGCAAACAGCGACAGAAGCAAACCCACGCAGTCCATCAGCTGGATTAAAAAGCCCCGTTTTACCCCGATCAAAATCTGAATCGCCGCCAGGATCAGCACCGCGGCGTTAATTACCATATAAGTCTGGCTCTCAATTACCATTTTCCATCACTCCTACCTGAGGAACATGATACCGAAAAACAAGCGATTTTGCAAATCCTGTGTTATCATAAGTACCAGAGGTGAATCCATGAACACGATAACACTGCTGCTGACAAGCTCCCAGATCGAGCGTTTGTACGCTGCCTGGAGCGAGTTTGAAGTCAAAGCCCCGGCCTATGCGCGCTATCAGCTCAAGCCGGAAAACTGCACGATTACCGCTTACCAATCCAATAAAGTCGTCTTTCAGGGAAAGGACGCGATGATTTACGCTGCGCCGTTTCAGACCGAAGATCGACTGGAAAATACCAACCTCAGCCAGGGAAAGTCTGATTTTCGACGTTTCGCCAAACAAACCCATGCCGGCAGCGACGAGGTTGGCACCGGCGATTATTTCGGTTCCGTCTGCGTATGCGCCTGCGCCGTCGAGCAGCAGGATCTGGCATGGCTGCAGGAATTAAAAGTCAACGACTCCAAGCAGATCAACGACGAAGTGATTCTGCAGACCGCGCCGCTTTTAATGGAACGGCTAGCGTATTCCTTGCTGATTCTGCCGCCGGTCAAATACAATCAGATCCATACCCAGTGCAATATGAACCAGATCAAGGCGATCCTGCATAATCAGGCGTATGGGCATCTCAAGCGTAAGCGCGGGAGTCTGCCGCAGGCGGCGATCGTCGATCAGTTCACGCCCCAAGCCAGCTATTATCGGTATTGTCAAGGGCAAAAAGAAATCGTCCGCGGCCTGCATTTTGAAACCAAAGCGGAAAGTCATTATCCTGCCGTCGCCTGCGCTTCCATGATCGCCCGCTGCGCATTCCTCAAAGCCTGGGATGCGATGGAGAAACAATGGGATATGTCGTTTTCCAAAGGCGCCGGCAGCGTTGTCGATCAGGATGGTGCGGCCTTCGTCAAAAAACACGGCGAGCAGCATTTAAAAGAAGTAGCGAAGCTGCATTTCAAAAATACGGAGAAAGTCGCCGATTTGTTATAAAGAAGAAAATCGCTGAAGCAGGAGAAATTCTGCTTTTTTTTTATGCGCTGCTATTGAAAAAGACCCGGAACGGGTCTTCTCATGAAAATCAATTTTTGCGATCCTCTGCTGTCTGCCTCTGAAAAGCTCTAATTGATCATCCGATGTTCCAGATCGTAAAATACAGCGGACTAACCGTAACACAGGTTACTGATTTTTTCACCTGATCCCCCTCACTATTTTCAGTCGCTTGCCAGATGGGATTGCTCTGAGTCGTCCTCGATTTGATTGAAACCGGGAACGATTTCTTTCTTTAACTGTTCCAGTTGTTGAAGGCTGATCTTGGTGCAGAGCTGGATGAGCTGATCATCACAATGATTTCTCAACATTTCCCTTGCGGTTTCTAATCGTTGCTTTTCGATGCCT
>NZ_CFQZWI010000075.1:0-15784 GCF_986127675.1 Holdemania sp.
CCAGAGGATAGGGAAAATGCAGTATCGCGGCGATGCCCAGCACGGTCCCCAAGCGGATCCTTCGCACGCTCCGGTCCGTCAAGAACCAGCCGCAGATCATTCCCAGGCCCTGAATCAGCACGCTGATTTGAAATCCGCAGCGAAGCAAGATCGCCAGTCCGCCTTCTTCCTCATTCACACCCAGAATCAGCTTGCCTGCCAGCGCCCGGGCAGCCGGATCGCGGATCGCTTCAATGCGGCGGTAAAGAAAAGCCCGCAGTGTTTTCCCGGCGCTTACGATCTTAACGGTTTTGGCAAACACGCGGCCGTTAAGCTTTTCCCGCAGCGACCAGGCTTTCGCATCGAAACCATAGAACGAATAATTTTCTTCAAATAGGCTGCTTTCCCCTTCGACCTCGACCTGATCGTCTAACCCGGGGCGATTTTCGCTGATCACCTGAAAGCGGCCTTGAGAATTTTCGAGGATAAAGCTGTTGGCGGAAACCGCGCTCACCGTGCCGCTGATCCGTGGTGCAGTGAGCGCCGGCGACGGTTTCAGCTGCCAGAACAGAATGACAAGAACCGAGGACAGCCAGAAAAACAGAAACTTCCGCTGCTTCGGGCGGGCGGAGACCAGCACGAAGACCAGGCTGAAAAGCAGGCCGGTTTTCTGCACAGGGAGCGGCAGACACAGACTGATCACGACGCAAACCAGCCACCGCAGCGCGTCAGTGTCGTTTATAAGCATATAAACTCCTTCAGCGCTTCCCATTTCTTCTGCTTGATGCCCGGCACCTGCATCAGATCTTCCAACGTTTGAAACAAACCATGCTCCGCGCGGTAAGCCACGATCTTTTCCGCCGTCGCCTGCCCCACTCCCGGCAGCTGCGTCAGCTGCTCGGCGGATGCGGTGTTGATCGAAATCCGCGGCGTTTCCTGGAAATGGGGAATCTGGATCACGTCGTGATCCTTGACGATCATCGTCATTGAAAACGGCGAGAGGTCCGCGTCGTCCAACAGCGTCACCTGGTCCAGCAATTCGCCCAGCTCGGTGTAGGGCGGACATTCCAGGGTGACCGGCTCCCGCACAGCCCCCTCGATCGTCACGGTAATCGGCTGCCCGCGCATAGCCTCCAAATCGACGACGCGCTGCGGAATCAGCGGCAGAAGCAGAAAAACGAAACAAAAAATAAGCAGGAACTCTTTTCTCATAAGATCACCTGCTTATTCTATTGCGCAAATTGTTAAAAATCCTGTTTTTTTACCGAATCTCTAAAATCTTTACCTGATACGGCTCGTCGACCAGAACTTCAACGGTCTGACCAACTTTGTGTTCCAGAATTGCTTCCGCCAGCGGCGTGACGTTGGACAGCTTGCCGTTGAGCGGATCCGCTTCTACGGAACCCACGATTGTGAACTCGTCAATCTGATGCGTGTCGAGTTCTTCGATCTTAACGGTTGAGCCGATTTTCGCAACCCGTACCGAGCCCTGCTTATCGTCGATGATTTCGATATTGTTAAGCATGACTTCCAGCTCGCGGATCCGGGCTTCAACCTGAGCCTGACGATCCCGCGCGGCATCGTAGTCGGCGTTTTCAGACAAGTCGCCCTGCGCCCGGGCGGCCTTTAAATCTTCAATGACTTCCTGACGAACGACATGGATCAGGTTTTCCTGTTCCTTTTTTAATTCTTCAAGACCTTCTTGAGTTACATAAATTTTATCATCTGCCATTGGTTTTCTCACTCCTTAGCTCGGCTATTATAGCATATTTGGACTGATGATGCTACTGATTTTTGTCTTCAGCAGATCGATCGCAACGATGTTGCTTCCGCCCTCGGGGATGATCACGTCGGCATACCGTTTGGACGGTTCGATAAACTGCTCGTGCATCACCCGCACGGTTTCTGTGTATTGATTAACGACCGACTGCAGCGTTCTTCCGCGTTCCTCAACATCCCGCAAAAGCCGCCGGATAAAGCGGATATCGGCATCGGTATCGACGTACACCTTAATGTTTAAGCGCTTGCGCAGCTCCGGTTCCTCCAGCACAAACAGCCCCTCGAGCACGACGACATCGCATGGCTCGATCACTTCCGTAACAGTGCTGCGGGTATGCTGGACAAAGTCGTAAACCGGCTTCTCAATCGCTTGCCCGGCTAACAGGGCGTCGATCTGTTCGATCATCAGCGCGTGATCGAAGGCAAACGGATGATCATAATTCGTTTTTACCCGCTCCGCCATCGTTTTCTGCGACTGGTCTTTGTAATAATCGTCCTCGCGGATGATCACGACCGACCGCGTCTGTTCAAATTCTTCCTTCAGACACTGGGCAATCGTCGTTTTGCCCGACGCGCTGCCGCCGGCGATGCCGATCAATAACGGCTTCATCTTCCCTCACCTCTTCCTGACTGACGTTTATTTTAAATACTTGCGGACATTGGCCTGATGCTCGGCGTAGGTCTTGGCGTAATACACCGTGCCGTCACCCTTCACATCGGCCATGAAATACAGGTAATCGCTGGCCTGCGGCTGCAGGACCGCCTGAATCGCATCGCGTCCCGGATTGAGAATCGGGCCGGGCGGCAAACCTTCGACGCGGTAGGTGTTATACGGGGAATCAAAGTCCGGATTGACCTCGCACGCCATCCAGTCGTCGTCTTTTTCCTTATCTATCGCATAGCACACGGTGACGCTCGACTGCAGCTTCATGCCGGCGGCCAGACGGTTGTAGAACACGCCCGCGACCAGCTGCATATCGCTCGGCTTGGCCGCTTCATACTGAACAATCGAAGCCAGCGTAAACAGCTGGTGCACGCTCAGCTGCGACTGCGCGAACTGATCCGCAAACTCATTGTAAACCTTCAGCGTCTGATCCAGTATCTTGCGGGTAATCTGATCGGCGTCGGCGTCGACAAAGAAATTGTAGGTTTCCGGAAACAGATAGCCTTCTAATAAAATCCGGCTGTCCGCGTTGAAGATTTCCTCGGTTAAAAACGGATAATCACTCATCAGCGAACGGACATAGCTTTCATCGTTCCACAGCGCCAACATTTCATCCTTGCTGCAGCGCGTCGTCTCGCCGATTTTTTCAGCGATATGCTTCGCCCAGTCGCCCTCGATGAACGTTAAGCGCGTGTCGTTAACGACCGCCCCGTGGGAATCGTTGAGCACTTCAAAAATCTCCCGGACTTCCCAGCTCGGATCCAAGATGTACGTGCCGGCTTTGATGTTCGTCAGCTTCGCCAGCTTGACACTGATCTTCGCCGCCCAGCCGCTGCGGATCACGCCCTGATCTTCCAGGTTCTTAATGACCCGGTTGAGCGATTCGCCCTGACTGACGGTAAAGGTGATCTGTTCGCTTTCCGAAGCGGCCGGCTTCAGCTGACCGTTGTAAAAGAAAATCCCGCCCAGAACCAGGCCGGCGCATACGACCAGCACGATCAGTACGGCGGCCAGTCCGTTATTCTTTTTGCGCCGTTTATTCTTCGACTTCGGCATCGTCTAATTCCTCGACAAAAGCCCCGAAGACTTCCTCGATCATGCTCCACTCCTCGGGATCCTCAACCGGTTCCATTTCGCCCTCGTCGGTGTAGCTGCAGGCGAAAACCTCGCCTTCCTCATCCTTCGGATCGGTGAACAACACGTAGCTTTTGCTGCGGCTGTCGTCGTCGAAGGTAAACAGGATTTCCATTTCTGTTTCCGTGCCGTCTTCTTCCGTAATTAAAATTTTATTTGATTCCAACATCGCTTTTTCCTCCTTTTTGCGATTCAAATGAAAGAGTGCATTGCTGCACTCTTAGCGCTTCTGATCTAAATAACTCTGCAGGATTTGCACTGCCGCCATCTGATCGATCACCGCTTTGCGCTTTTTGCGGGAAACGTCCGCAGAGATTAAGATTCGCTCGGCTGCCGCCGTCGTCAGCCGTTCATCCTGTAAGATGACCGGCAGGCCGCAGGCTGCTTCCAGCTTCGCCTTGAAATCCAGCGAGATCTGGCCGCGGATCCCGACATCGCCGTTCATGTGCTTCGGCAGGCCCAGCACAAACTTCACCGCACCCAGCTCCTTCGCCAGCTGCACCGCCCGGGCGCAGGCCGCGTCGTAATCGTCATCCGCAAACCGGAACGTTTCCACCGTCCGGGCAATCATGCCCAGGGGATCGGAAACCGCGATGCCCAGCGTGCGGCTGCCCAGATCCAGCCCCAAGATCCGTTCCATTACTTTTCTTCCAGGTAGGAACGCACCAGTTCCTCGATGATTTCGTAACGCTCGACCGACTGAATGATGCTGCGGGCGTTGTGATGCGAGGAAATGTAGGCCGGATCATTGGAAATCAGATACCCTGCCAGCTGGTTCACTGCATTGTAGCCTCGTTCTTCGAGCGCTTCTTTTGTCAGCCGGAGCACCTGCTTGATGTTATCTCTGCGGATCTCCTCTGACTTAAAAGACATCGTTTCGGTAATTTGTTTTGACATGGATATCCCTCCTTGAATTCATTTTAGCGTAAACTGCGGAAATTGGAAAGGGATTTTCAAAGTTTTGAGCGAATCAGCGCAAAGACTTCGTCCACTTTGGAACCATCCTTGCCGCCCGACTGCGCCATGTCCGGCCGGCCGCCGCCGTTGCCCTGGCTCATCTGGGCCGCCATTTTCACGAAATCTCCGGCTTTTATGCCCTTGGCGATCGCTTCCTTGCTGCAGGCGCAGACATAGGTGACCTTGCCTTCCGAAGGATTGGCTAAGAAGATGAAAGATTTTTCACACTTATTGCGCAGCGTTTCCGCCAGATTCTTCATCGCCTGTCCGTCAAGTCCGGAAACCTCTTCCAGAATGATATTCAGACCGTTGACCGCTTCCGCATGATTGACCATGTCGTCTGCTTTTAAGACCATCATTTTCTGGTTCAGCTGCCCGATTTCTTTTTTCAGCGCCGCGTTTTCTTCCAGCACGCCCGCAACCTTTTCACTGACGCCGTTAAGGCTGTTCATCTTCAGCTGCGCGGCAATCGTTTTTAACACGTCCTGTTCGCTGACGAACTCCTGGTAGGCCGCATAGCCGGTCTTGGCGGTGATCCGGCGGATGCCGGAGCCGATGCTTTCTTCGCTGACGATCTTGAACACGCCGATATCCTGCGTGTTGTGGACATGCGTGCCGGCGCACAGTTCCTTGGAAACCTCGCCCATCGATACGACGCGGACTTCATCGCCGTATTTTTCATCAAACAGCGCGATCGCGCCGGAATGCTTGGCTTCTTCAATCGCCATGACTTCGGTATGGACCGGGAATTTTGCCATGACGAAGTCGTTGACCAGCGCTTCGACTTCCTTTAACTGCTGATCGCTGACCTTTTCAAAATGCGTGAAGTCGAACCGCGCGTAATCCTGGCAGACATAAGAGCCGGCCTGGGCGATGTGATTGCCGACGATCTTCTTCAGCGCGCTCTGCATCAGATGGACGCAGGAATGGTTGGCCATCGTGCGGATCCGGCGCTGGACGTCGACCTGCAGCTGCAGCTTCATGCCTTCCTTCAGCACGCCGTCGACGACTTTCACATGATGCATAAACTGCTTGTGCGGCGCTTTCTTGACGTCGAGCACTTCGCAATCCGCTTCGTCGCAGCGCATCGTGCCGCCGTCGGCCACCTGTCCGCCGCTTTCGGCGTAGAAGCAGGAACGGTCGAGGATGACCTCGCCCTCGTCTTCCAGTATCGCGACGCGCACGCCGTTTTTAAACAATCCGGTGATCGTTCCGGTATCGCTCATTGTTTCATAGCCCGTGAATTCAAACGGCGCCGTGAAATCCATCAGATCCGCCGACTGGCTGGCCATCGACTGCGCGTCTTCACGCGCGGCCCGGGCACGTTCACGCTGCTTCGCCATCTGCGCCTCAAAGCCTTCCTCGTCGATCGTATAACCGCGCTCGCCGGCGATTTCTTTCGTCAGCTCCAGCGGGAAGCCGTAGGTATCGTACAGCTTGAAGACGACCTCGCCGCTCAAGGTTTTCGCCGCTTCGGCTTTGGCCAGCTCCTCATTGAGCAGCTTTTCACCGTTGGCCAGCGTCGAGTGGAACGCTTCTTCCTCATTCTTAACCAGCTTGGCGACAAATTCCGACTTTTCTAACAGATACGGATAAAAATCCTTCATGTTGTCGGCGACGACGTCGACCAGCTTGTACATAAACGCGCCGTTAATGCCTAATTTAATACCGTAGCGAACCGCCCGGCGCAGCACCCGGCGCAGCACGTAGCCGCGGCCCTCGTTGGAGAACATCGCGCCGTCGCTCAGCGCGAAGGTCACGGTGCGGATATGGTCGGCAATGACGCGGTACGCCATTTTATATTCACCTTCATACGGATGCTTGGCGAGCTTTTCCGCCGCGCGGATGATCGGCAGGAACAGGTCGGTATCAAAGTTCGTTTCCCCTTCCTGGATGATCGAAACTAACCGTTCCAGTCCCATGCCGGTATCAATGTTCTTGTGCGGCAGCTCTTTATACAGCTTGCGGTCCGTTCCCGGCCGGCAGTCAAACTGACTGAACACGACGTTCCAGACTTCGATGTAGCGGTCGTTCTCCATTTCTTCAAAGAACAGCTTTTCGCCTAACCCCTCCGGGTCATACTTTTCGCCGCGGTCATAGAAAATCTCGCTGTCCGGTCCGCCCGGCCCTTCGCCGATCTCCCAGAAGTTATCTTCGGTTTTTAAGATATGGCTTGGATCGACGCCGCACACCTCGGTCCAGATGCGGTAAGCTTCCTCATCGTCCGGATAGACAGTGACATACAGCTTGTTTTTGTCAAAGCCGATCCACTTTGGCGAGGTTAAAAATTCCCAGGCGAACGGGATCGCGTCCGCTTTGAAGTAATCGCCGATCGAGAAGTTGCCGAGCATCTCAAAGAACGTATGATGCCGGGCAGTCTTGCCAACGTTTTCGATATCGTTGGTGCGGATCGACTTCTGCGCGTTGGCGATCCGGTTGCAGGCCGGCTTCTCGCTGCCGTCGAAATATTTTTTCAGCGCCGCGACGCCCGCATTGATCCACAACAGCGTCGGATCGTTATGCGGGATCAGCGAAGCTCCCGGTTCAATCATGTGACCTTTGGATTGGAAGTAGTCCAGAAACATCTGGCGTACCTGGTTGCCTGTTAATTCTTTCATGTTTGTTTCTTCCTTTCTTTGTCTGATGCGTCTGCCAAAATAAAAAGCGCCCTGAAACTCCAGGAACGCTTTACTCACGCGGTACCATCCTGATTCATTTCTTTTCTTCAAAAGAAATGCCCTCATTTCTCTTTAACGCAGAGCACACGTTGCTTTGGGCAAACTCGGAAGCGGCTTCGATCAGATTCCATGAAAACTTGCACCGCCGTTTTCTCTCTGCAATGGAACAGCCTGATCTACTCTTCTTCGTCATCGTTTTCAAAACTATAGAAATTATACCACACTGTTTCCCACGTGCCAACTGTTTCCGTGCATTTTGCGAAAAGATAGCTGCGGTAGGCCAGCTGTACAATCGCGGCCAGGATCGGCGCCAGAATGATCCCGATCATGCCGAAGAAACAACCCCCGGCCAATAGCGCGATCAGCGTATAAACCGGCCGCAGGTTCATGACCTTTTTGAAGATCAGCGGCTGCACCCAGTTGGCTTCAATCTGCTGGATCAGCCACAACAAGACACCCAATACCCACGGGATCTGACCGGTTGCGAAATATTGCGCAAGCAGGATCACGATCTGACCGACCGTTGCGCCCAGATAGGGAATCAGATTGAACAGCGCAAGCATGATCGCGTAGAATACGGCGTTGGGTACGCTGAAGATCAACAACAGCACCGACACGGTGATCATTAAAAACAACAAATCCAGCGCCAAGCCGCGCAGATAGTGGTAGACGACGCGCGAGCTGGTTTTGTAGAAAAGCAGCCAGTGCTGATAGGACGGAAGCCGTTTTTTGAGAATGCGCCCGAAGGCTTCCATGTCCAGCGCAATGAAATACGCACCTAAAAAGCTGACGCCGAAAAACGACAGCCGGTCGACGGCGCTGCGGGTCGCGCTCATCGCCGCCTCATAGCCGGCCGTGAATACGCCATGCCAATCCAGCTGCCCGGCCCAGTGAAAGAACTCGGTCGCCGCCAGCTGTTCTCTTAACCGGCCCGCTTCGCCCAGCAGCTGCGACCCCTGCTCCATCACTAACGGCACCATCATGCCGATGCCCAGAACCAACAGCCCGAGGAAACCGAAGTACACCAGCGAACAGCTGATCCCCCGGGGAAACGGCAGTTTCTCGACAAACGGCTCAAACAGAAACACGATCAGACAGGAGAACAACAGCGGCGACAGCGCATGGAAGACGGCCATCAGCACAACATCCCAGCCTAACATTCTGAGCACGATCATCACGATCAGCACGCAGCCAAACAGCTGCAGCCAGCGTTTCCAATCCGTTCGTTCAAACAGGTCTTTCATAAAAGAGAAACCCCGCAACGACGGGGTTAGTGTTCAAGATCCATCTGGTGCATTTTGCGGATCAGCTTCTTTTTACATTTGCAGGCCTTGTAATAAGCGTCGTCGAGTTCATCTTCATTCGCAAACGCGACCACCATGCCGGCAGCCATACCGGCCATGAAACCGAATAACCATTTTTTCATACGTTCCACTCCTTTTGGTGTTAGTATGTCCGCAAGCGGATAAACTTATGCTTAAAATTCCGGATTCAGCATCGCCGCGATCCGCCGGGTAAGCGTCGTTGAGCGCAAATGATGTTCCTGGCTGGCAATCCCGCGGATCAACGCGTCCTTCTCGCCTAAGAGAACCAGTGATTTTTTAGCGCGGGTGACGCCGGTATAGATCAGCCGCCGCTGAAGCATGATCCCATAATCACGCACGACCGGCATGATGACGATCGGATATTCGCTGCCCTGGGATTTATGCACGGAAATGCAGTAGGCGTGCGAAATGTTGAGCAGGTTATCCGAGGTGTATTCAACGAGAATTCCTTCGAAGTCGACGATCAGCCGGTTTTTGCCGGCTTCGTCCTCATTGGCGTAAACGATTTCCACGAGCATGCCGATATCGCCATTGTAGACGTCGTCATCCGGCTGGTTTTTTAATTGTAAAATTTTGTCGCCCTCGCGGAAGGTGCGGTAGCCCACCTTCCATTCACGCTTGCCCTTCTCCGGCGGATTCAGGCATTGCTGCAAAGCGGCGTTCAGCCGGTCGATCCCGGCCGGTCCGTTGTATTTGCTGGCGAGCACCTGAATGTCCTGGATATCGTAGCCCTTGTTGAGCGCCGACTGAACGACGTTGATGACCTGGTCCTTGATCTCGTAAAGTCCGACCGGGAAAAACGCCACGTCGCCATGACAGTCCAGCTCCTCCGTCTGGCCCTGACGAATCTGATGCGCCAGCGTGATCACGTCGCTGCCCTCGCTCTGGCGGAAGATCCGTTCCAGCCGGACTAACGGAAACAGCTCGGAGGTGATTAAATCCTTCAAGACGCAGCCGCAGCGGACCGAAGGCAGCTGATCCTCGTCGCCGATGATGCACAGCTTCTTGACATGCACCGAGGCCTTGCACAGCGCCGCGAACAGCCAGCTGTCGACCATGGAAAATTCGTCGATGATCAACAGATCGACGATCAGCGGATCCTGTTCCGTCTTGGTAAACGTATTCGATTCCAGATCCCAGCCCAACAAACTGTGGATCGTAAACGTATCGGTTTCCGTCAGCTCAGCCAGCCGCTTCGCCGCCCGTCCGGTCGGGGCGCAGCAGGCGATCCGCTGGTACGGATACAGTTTTTTAAACAACGCGGTCAACGCCCGCACAACGGTTGTCTTGCCCGTTCCCGGGCCGCCGGTCAGGATCATCGCGTCATGTTCAAAAAACGTGTGGATCGCGTCCAGCTGCGCCTGATCGTAGGTGATCGCCAGCTTTTCCTGCAGCGCGTCCAGCTCAAGCTGCAGCGTTTGGGGATCGACCGGTTCCAGTTCTTCAAACGGAAACAGCGTCAGAAACTGCGCGATCTGGACCTCCGCGTCATATTGATCGACATGATAGATCCGCCCTTCTTCTTCCACTAACCGTCGTTGTAAAAGCAGCGATTCCAGCAGTTCGTCAAAATCATAGGTCAGACCGGCGCACTGGCGTTTCATCTGATGCGCCAGCCCTTCGCGGCTGACATACGTATCGCCGCTTTGCATGTTCATCTGATCGACCAGCGCCACCATCGCCGCTTCCAGCCGGCGCGGATCCTCCAGCTCAAAGCCCAGCGACATCGCGACCTTGTCCGCCGTCGCAAACCCGATGCCGTCGACCTCGTCGACCATCCGGTACGGATTTTCCTGGATTTTCTCAACCGCTTCCTTACCGTAGATCCGCTCCAGCTTCATGACGTTGCGCATCCCCAGACCATGGGCGACAAAGAACTGGATCAGATTTTCCAGATCGTCGTCGCTTTCTTTTAACCCTTCCAGAATCGCTGTCCGGCGCTTGCTCGTCATTTTCGGCACGCTGTCCAGCACAGTTGGGTCGTTTTTAATCCGATAAATCGCGTCTTTGCCAAGGGCCGCTACAATCGTTTCGGCATATTTTTTGCCGATGCCCTCAAATAACGGACCGGACAGAAAACGAATCAGGGAGTCCTCGTCATCCGGCATGACGCGGTGGAAGGTCTCGACCTGAAACTGCATTCCATAGCGGGGATGATCGACATAGCTGCCGCTTAACTCCATCAGCGCGTCCTCGCTGAACACCGGCAGATACCCGGTGATCGTCACCTGCCGCTGCTGCAGATCATCAACGATAAAACGAGCGACAGTGTAGCCGTTGTCGTCGTTGCGGAAGACGATCTGCTTCAGTTTGCCGCGGATAACGTCGCGTTCCTCACTCATTTCCCTCATTCCTTTCTCACAGCAGGATCAGCATCACGCTGATCAGATTGTTCAGCCCGTGCATCAGCAGCGGACTGACGATCGTCTGATTTTCTTCCTCGGCCGCGCACAACAGATAGCCCATCGTGCCGTAAACGAGGATAAAGATCCCATCGCTGAGATTGCCGTTCAGCAGCGACGTGAACACATGCAGAAGACCGAACAGAAACCCGCTGACCAGCGCGGCGGTGCGAAAGCTGCCCCGTTGGCGCAGCGGCGTAAAGACGGCCCCGCGGAAGACAGTTTCCTCGACGATCGGCGCGAACAGACAGGTGACCAGAATGATCTGCAGCGGCGACTGGGTCAGCTGCTGGACGACGGTATCCTGATTCTGGCTGCTCGACAGCCCGGTGATCAGAATGATCGCCAGATTCATCCCATACATCACCAGCCACATCTGAACATAGCGCGTCAGCGTCGATTTGACAATCGCCCGCCGGTTTTGCCGAAAGCGCTCAAGATGTTCCTTTAACAGCGGCCAGGCTGCGCCGACCGTCACCGCGAAAACCAGAATATAGACCAGATTTTCCAGCATCCGGTCAAGATTGGGAATCCCTAAGGGTGCAAACAGCCGGAAAAGCACCCCGATCAACAGGGGATAAAGAAACAGGTAGCCCGCGAAATAATTGAACAGGATGACCTGCACCCGGCGCTTTGACAGCCTGACTCGGTTCATGGCTCAAAGCTGCGGATCCGGTCCGTCAGCGATTGTCCGCGATGCCAGACTTCCTCGATCACGCCCCCGCCCAGGCACTGCTCGCCCAGATAGAAGACCGCCTGCTGCCCCGGGGTCACCGAAGCGACCTGCTGAGGATAGGTCAGTCTGACAGTCGTTTCATTGAGGAATTCCAGCGTCACCGGATTGTCCTTCTGACGATAGCGGAACTTCGCGCAGCAGGACAGCGCGCCCTGCGGTTTTGTCCTGGCCAGCCAGTTAACGCCGCTGACCAGACAGGTATCGCTTAAGAGCCAGTCGTTGCTTTCGCCGCTGGCCACCAGCAGCTCGTTATGGACGACGTCCTTGCCGACGACAAACCACGGTCCGCCCTCGCCGCCGATCCCCAGGCCTTTGCGCTGACCGATCGTGTAATACAGCACGCCCTCATGATCACCTAAGACGCGGCGGCTGATCACATCGACGATCTTGCCGGATTTCGCCGGCAGGTAGTTCTTCAGAAATTCCCGGAAGTTGCGCTCGCCGATAAAACAGATTCCGGTCGAATCCTTTTTCTCCGCGATTGACAGCCGCAGTTCCTTCGCGATCCGCCGCACTTCCGGCTTTTCAATCTCGCCTAACGGAAACAATGTATGCCGCAGCGCATCGGACGCAACCTGGCAAAGGAAATAGCTCTGATCCTTATTCAGGTCGTGCGCCTTGTATAAACCGCTGAAGTCTGCTTCGTGCCGCACGCGCGCATAATGGCCGGTCGCCAGCGTATCGAAGCCGCGGCTGCGGGCGAAATCGAGAAAGCTGGAAAACTTGATGTATTTGTTGCACAAAATATCGGGATTCGGCGTCCGGCCCTTCTTGTATTCCTGCAGGAAATTAGAGAAAACGTTATCCCAATACTCCTTGACGAAATCCACGCGCAGCAGCTCTAATCCCAGGCTGTCGGCAACACTTTTAGCGTCCATCCAGTCCTTTTCCTGCGGACACACGTCATCGTCCGCATTCGGATTGCCTAAGAAATCATTGTTGGCCATCGAATCCCAGTTGCGCATAAACGCGCAGGTTACGTCCAGCCCCTGTTGTTTTAAAAGATATGCCGCGACGGCGGAATCGACGCCGCCGGATAAACCGACTAAGATTTTCATCATTCATCCTCCCTTTGTTTCTTTTGGATTTGAGGAAAAAAACAAGCATCCGCAGATGCTTGTCAGGCTTCTTCCCGGATCTTGCCGCAGCCGGCGTAATTCGGACAGCTGGCGTTGCAGGACAGCCGGGCCAGAGAGCGCAGCTGCTGCGGGACGAACGCGTCGATCTCCTCCTCGTCGTAGCCGACCTGGAAGTTCCGTTCATTCAGGATGATCGGCCGTTTCAGCACGGATGGATTTTCCTGGATGAAATGCACCAGCTCGCTGATCGTCATGTCGTCCAGGTCGATCGCGTTCTGCTGGATGATTTTTGAGCGCTTGGAGATGATATCCTCCGAGCCGTTTTCACTGCGCATCAACAAATGCCGGATCTCCGTTTCGTTGAGCAGCGTCGTAAAAATGTTCTTTTCTATATACGGCAGATTCCGCTCTTTCAGCCATTGTTTGACCTTTCGGCAGGAAGCACAGCCGGGTGAAGTATACACTACGATCATAAATTGCACCGCCATTTCTATTGCGCACAGCCGGGCTGAAATCAAGCTCAACGCCGTTGTGAGTTCTTTTGAGCTTTTATCATACAATGAAACAGCCGGAAATTCAATCCGGCCCTGCCGATTCTCGGATGAATTTCATGATTTTTTATGACCGTGCAGTTCGCTGCTGCGTCTCGGATTGACAAGATCCAGTCCGATCCGGCTTGCATGTTCGATCGGTTTGTGCTTAAATTAAGAAAAGCAACGAAGAAAAAGCAGTAGCGGGATTTTGTGACATCCAGAGAGATGAGGAACGGTGCGACTCATCCGCAGAAATCTTTCGTGAATTGGGTTTTTGGAGCCTTGGAAAGCGTCAGTTTTCCAACGGAACAGGCCGTTATCCTGCATGAGCGGTTTTTCAGGCGTCTGGAAAACAAGCTGGGTGGTACCACGCGGAAGCGTCCCGGTGATCGGGACGTTTTTATTTTAGGAGGAGAAATGATGGAAAACACTGAAAAAAGAAAAGTCATGCTCAGCGGAATCAAGCCGAGCGGACAGTTGACGCTGGGCAACTATATCGGCGCCCTGCGCAATTTCGTCAAGTATCAGGATGAATACGAAATGCTTGTGTTCATCGCCAACCTGCACTGCATCACGGTTTATCAGGATCCCAAAGAACTGAAAAAGAATCTGAAGGACGCGGTGGCGCTGTATCTGGCGTGCGGTCTGGATCCGCAGCGGGCGACGATTTTCTTACAGTCCGACGTCAAGGAGCATGCGCAGCTGGGCTTTATTATGAACTGCAACAGCTATCAGGGCGAGCTGAACCGGATGACGCAGTATAAGGATAAGGTCGCAAAAGGCGAAACAAACCTGACGGTCGGCCTGTACACTTATCCGTGCTTAATGGCGGCCGATATTCTGATCTATGACGCGGATTACGTTCCCGTCGGCGAGGATCAGAAGCAGCATGTCGAGCTGACCCGCGATATTGCCAACCGCTTCAACAACCGCTATGGCGAAACGTTCCGGATTCCGGAGCCGGTTGTTCCAAAGGTGGGCGCGCGGATCATGTCGCTCAGCGATCCGTCAAAGAAAATGTCCAAATCCGACAAAGGCGACAAGGGCTGCATCTATCTGCTGGAAGATCTCAAATCGGCCCGCAAGAAAATCATGTCGGCCGTGACAGACAACGAAGCGTGTGTGCGCTTTGATCCTGAAAATCAGCCGGGCATCGCCAACCTGCTGACGATTATGTCTTCGCTCTCAGGTGAAGCGATCGAAACGATCGTCGAGCGTTTCGCGGGCAAAGGCTATGGGGAATTCAAAAGCGCCGTGGCGGACGTCGTCTGCGCCGAGCTGGAAAGAATTCAGGCCCGCTACAACGAGATCATCAATTCGACCTTGATCGAGGAAACGCTGGCCGAGGGCGCCGTCAAGGCGCAGCGGCTGGCCAGCCGCAAGCTGGAAAAGGTCCAGCGCAAAATCGGTCTTGAGTTCCGCAAACGATAAACGGACAGCCTCAGCTGTCCGCAGCCTGGGATGATGGTAGTCCCAGGTTTTTTTTATCCGCGTGCTTCCACCCCACGCTTTGCCAGTAGCGCTGCAGCCGGCTTTCCTGGCGGGTTTTCGGCTGGATGACATTGTCCGCCAGATCCAGCTTTCGCTGCAGTTCAGGATCGTTAACCTGATAGTCCATGTGCTTCGCCCCTTCCGTTAAGCTCAGCATACCCGCTTAAAAGCGCAAAGCTTGTTTAACTTCGTCGAAAAGCGGAAAAAAAGACGTTCTGATGAAAGAACGTCTCAGGCTGGGTTAGTCCAGCGGTTTCTGATAATAGTTGCCGATGATTTTATCGGTTTTGGACACGTTGATGAACACCTTCGGATCGACCAGGCGGATTGCTTCGATCAAGCCGTGTACCTGATACGCGTTGACCGTCATGAACAACAGACACCGCGGCGTATGCGAGAAGCCCCCTTCGCCCCACAGCTTGGTGATGCCGTGACGGCAGTAATGGAACACCGCGTCGCAGACTTCTTCCGGCTTCTCCGTGATGATAAACAAGGAATTCAGCTTGTAGCGCAGATGCATCGTCTGTACGACCTGGGTGCTGCAGAACTGATAAATAATTGAATACAGCGCCTGTTCCCAACCGAACAGAATGCCTGCCAGCACTAACATCGCGGCGTTGAAATACATGACGTAGGACCAGGTCGGCGCGTTGTATTTCGTCGAGGCGTAAATCGCGATGAAATCGGTGCCGCCGCTGCTGGCATCCGCACGCAGCGCGATTGAGATTGCCAGACCGCCCAAGATACCGCCGAATACCGCGATCAAAAGCATGTCGCTGGTGATCGGAAAGGTCGGAAGCAACTCTGTAAACAAGCTGGTCAGCGAATATTGCAGCACGGAAAAGATCGTGAAGCGGTGGCCGACATATTTGTAGACTAACAACGTCGGCGGGATGTTCAGCAGGAAGTAGAAGACGCTGAACGGAATCGTAATCCCGCCGAATTTCGACAGCGACATGCTGAACATGCGGGACAGGCCGGCGAAGCCGCCCGGGAACAGATTGCCGGTCTCGACGAAAGCTTTCAT
>NZ_CFQZWI010000076.1:0-15564 GCF_986127675.1 Holdemania sp.
GTCGGTATCGTTGCCGCAGCCACAGCCGTTGCCCGGACGGTTGCCATGGTCATGATCGCCGCAGCCGCAGTCTGGCGGACATACCGGAGGCTTCGGACGGCAGCCGCAGCCCGCAGACAGGTTCACGGCCTCCTCCACAAACATTTCATCCTCCATAAAATCGGCTTCGTCAAAACGCGTGCGGAAATCATCGCTCCACCCTGCGCAATGCGGTCTGCGCGGCGGGGTCGGACGGTGTGGACGGCCGCATTCCATAGCGAAATCTTCGTCCGTTTCCATCCAGCTGCGAGGAATCCGCGGTTCTCTTCCTACGTTTTCCATCGACATTCTCCTTTCCGGTCAAAATCTCGTTGACCCACTGTATACTATTGTTCCTGTATGCCGGGATCTGGGAGATCGCCAAGAAAGAAACAATAAAAAAGCACAGAGTTTTCCTCCATGCTTGTTAAAAACCACGCTACAACGCAAACAGATGCGTCGCAATCGCAAAATAAATCATGATCGAGCAGGTGTCGACAATCGTCGTGATTAACGGAGCGGCCATGATCGCCGGATCCAGATGTACCTTTTTCGCCAATAACGGAAGCAGACAGCCAATCAGTTCCGCCAGAAAAACCGTACACATTAACGAAACACCCAGCAGGATCGCCAGCCGCGGATCCTGATACATAACAACGATCCGCAGACCGTTGACCGCCGCCAGCGCCGCGCCGACAAGCAGCGCGATCCGGCTTTCCTTAAACGCAACTTTGAACAGATCGCCAAAGCGGATCTCATCGGTGGCGATGCCGCGGATGACCAGCGTCGAGCTTTGGGTGCCGCAGTTGCCGCCGGTATCCATCAACATGGGAATAAACGAAACCAGCAGCGGAATCGCGGAAATTGTTTCTTCATAGCGGGAGATGATCGTACCGGTGATCGTTGCCGAAAGCATTAAAAACAACAGCCACAGAATCCGGTGTTTGGCGTGATTGAATACCGAAGTTCCAAAATAGGAATCATCACCGGGCTGCACCGCCGCCATCAATGCGATATCCTCCGCCATTTCTTCCTGATAAACTTCCATCGCATCGTCAAAGGTAACGATCCCGACCATGCAGTTTTCCGTGTCCACGACCGGAATGGAAATCAGCCGGTATTTCTGGAACAGCTTGGAGACTTCTTCCTGATCGTCATGGGTGCGCACGGCAATGACGTGTGTTTCCATCAAATCGCCGATCAAGACGTTTTCGTCGTTGAGAAGCAGACTTTTCGCCGTGACGATGCCCAGCAGTTTTTTGTTTTCAATGACATAACACGTGTAAATCGTTTCCTGATCAATACCGACCCGTTTGATCTTCGCGATCGCTTCACGCACGCTCATGGTCTTTTTCAGATCGACATATTCCGTCGTCATGATGCTGCCGGCGCTGTCTTGCGGATATTGAAGCAGCTCGTTAATGCGCGAGCGGGTTTCCTTATCGGTAACGTCGAGAATCCGTTCAACCACATTGGCCGGCATTTCTTCCAGAATATCGACGGTATCATCCAGAAACATATCCTCGAAGATATCTTTCAGTTCTTTCTCGGTAAATGTGCTGATCAAAGCCTGCTGCATCTCCGTATTCATGTTGGTGAAGACTTCCGCGGCCGTCTCTTTGGCGATCAGGCGGAAAAGGACGACCATGTTTTCCTGCGGGAATTGTTCCAGCAATTCCGCCAGGTCCACGCTGTTCATCTCGTTGAGTTCTTTTTTGATCTGAGCGTATTTTTTCGCATGCAAAAGCTCAGTGATGTTTTTAACCGTCATACTTTGCCCTCCTTCAAGTTTGTTCTTCAAGTTCGCAAAGCATGAATAAAACGTCCTGGAGCTTTAATTTCGGGCAGACTCGCCCTCCAGGAGAGGAAAGAATGAACTTCCCGTTTTATTGATGCCTTGCCTGCAACTACCGCCCGGGTTATCCATGCTTTCCACCTCCCTCTTTCGCCGGTTTATCTTCCGGCTGCCGTTTTTAGTGTATTTCCAATTTGTTAGGTTGTCAATGTTTTTAACAAAGAATTTTATCCCGGGACGACTGTCGTTTTACCGCTTCCTCCTCCCGTTCAACGCTTATGCATGGGTCAGAGGCAGGTGAGCGCTCAGCGCGGTCCATCCTGATCGTTCTTCTGGAATAAGAAGCGGTAAAAAAACATCGCCGCCCCTGTCTTTTTTCATCTGTTGCTTTATAATAAAAGAAAGAGGATACAAAAGATGAAAAGACTTCATTGGAAAGCGCTGTTACGGGTCGAAGAAATTCCCGCCGTGTTTTTATTGATTCAGCTGGGCCTTGGAATTTGGGAAAAACGAGGCTGGCCGATCCCGGTCCTCCTGTGTCCCATTACAGCCGCAGGTACGTGCCCGGATATCGACCTGATCACGCCTTATTGTACTGACATCACGGTCTATGATTACGCTTTTCTATTCACCGTCTTCTTTCTCATCACGCTTATTCTGTTCTGGAAAACCCGGAAGAAGTCCCTGCTTCCGGATATCGTCTACTGGCTGGGAGTCAGTCTTTATGCTTGGAGCGCCTGGGTTAGTGAATTTTATCTTACAGCCCAAACTTCGCTGCTTTACCTGGCGTTTCTGCGTTGGATCACGCTGACGTTTTTCCTTGATCCGATCAATTTCAGCGGCTTTCTGCTGCTGGTTGGAGTCAGCTTAAAATCGTTGTTCACATCGCTTCGCGCGGTGGCAGGAGGGTAAATTTATGCGTCAGGAAGTTGTTTGTTCCCATTGTCAGAAAAGTTTTCATATCCGTCCCGGATCGCTTTTGTCGATGCGGCTGGAATGTCCGCATTGTCATGCCCGTTACAAATTATCGCTTTCCTGGATTGGCTGTGTTCTAGTGGCAATTCTCGCTGTTCTGTTTTCTGACAAGTCGCTTTGGGAAGGAATGATTTGTTTTCTGATTGCGCTTTTCGCCGTCTTCTATCTGTTTCTGCCATTTTGGCTGCAAAACGATCTGATTCGGATCAAACCGGTGAAGAATAAAACCGATCCCACCATAAAACAAGAATCTTAAAAAAGCCGCTGGCATGTCAGCGGTTTTTTTTATTTATTCAATTCGCACCGGTCAATCAACTCCCGGCTGTCAACGGCATAGGTTTCCAGGACCAGCTGATTCCCGGAAATGGTAATCAGCGAAACTGTCGCTTCCTGTTTAAGAATGCGGTAAGCGAGATACGCGGCCGGATTATCCTTAAGCTCATAGAACTTGCTTCCGGATGGGGTGCCGCCGGAAACATAGAGCGTTTCGCCGCTGCGTTTGTCCCCATCCGCCCGGCCGGTGGCCGTTTCGCCCTGCATCAGCAAAGAGCGGCAGTACACATGATCGTGTCCTGAAAGCACGACGTCGACGTTCAGGTCAGAAAAAGCCTGCGCATAGGCCTCGCGGGCAGCCATGACCTTTTCATCCGCAGAGCGATCCTTGCCGCCAAAGAGCGAATAGTGCATCGTGACGATGACCCAACGCGGTTTGTGCCGCGTGATCGTCTGGCTGAGTTTATCCAGATGTGCCTGCGTATCCGTGTTCATACAGTTCAAGGAGTAGAACAAGATATCGCCGTAATCATAATAGAAATCTGATCCGTTCTTCAGCCGGTCAAACTGGCTGTCGAGCAGGTCGGTATTGCTCTCGTGGTTGCCGATGTTGATCGTAACCGGAATTTGTCTCAACGCGGCCGGACTGCGGAAGGCGTTATATTCCTCCAGCGCTTTCTCGTTGTCGCTGCTGTTGACCTGATCGCCGGCAGTCAAAATAAAGCTGAGGTCCGGCTGCAGCTGCAAGAGTGTATTGACCGCTTTCTCCCATCCAGCCTGATTCTCCTTAAGATGCTCCGTCCGGATCTGAACGTCGCCGACAAACCCGAAAGTAAGCGGCGCGGCCGGCCGGACTTCAAACGAGAAGACTTCCGAGCTGAGATTGTGCTGCAAATCGACGATTTGATACACCAGCGGCTGGCCCGGAGGCAGGTTGCTCAGCTTGCCATGATAGCTGAACGCGCCGCCGACGCCGGTTTTCCGGCCACCCATCAGCTTCCGGCCATCCGGGGTGCGCAGCGCGCTTTTATCCGTGCCCTGCGCCCAGATCAGCTCGTAGGTTCCTTTTTTATCCGTCAGCCAGTTGACGATGACCTCGTCGTTCTTTGAACCCTGTTCCAGAATCAGTCCGGACAGATCGAGCGTCTGACTGAGCGAGGTTTCGCTGGAGGTTTCCAGACTTTTCAGATCGAAATAAATATCCGAACTGGTCTGGTCGCGCTGATGCAGCTCAACCGCCAGAACGTTGCGTCCCGGCTTCAGCGAATTCAGATTGCTGATAACAAAAATATCGTTTTCTACTTCACCGACGCGGGCGGAAGAACCATACGGATTTTCCGCGGTATACCCGCCGTCCGGAATATTCGAGGCATAGATCAGCTCGCCGTTAAGATACATCATCACGGCGTCGTCATAACGAAGCTTACCGGTCAGGCACCGGACATTCCCCAGATCTCCGACTTCAAATTCCGTGCGGAAATAATAAACCGGAATCGCCCGCTGATCCACTAAAGCATAGTTCAGCAGATTGCGCGGCGCTTTTCGGTCGACCATTTTTTTCAACTGGCCATAATAGGAACCGAATGTACCGGTCCCGCTCTTCCAGGCGGAATCGTCGTAATCCGGCTCAGTCCACCGCAGACTTGCCGAAGGATCGGGATTTTCTCCCTCATCCCAATAGCGCCAGGATGTCCGGCCGCTTTCCACCAGCGTGACCGTGCGTTCCTGCGCAATCGTTTTCAGCGTGCCGTTGCGTTCCTTGTCCGTATAGCTCTGCCGCGTCAAAACGCCATAGACCAGAACAAAACCGATCAGAAACAAAGCGAGCAGCGTACCGAAAATCAGCTTGCGCTCTTCCCGTCGCGGATTGTTGTTCATCCTTCACTCCCTCCTTCCTGCGTTTCCCGGCGGTTATGCGTATACCGCTTCAGATCGCCCCAGACGTTCTTCTTGCGGCGATAGCCGATCAGCGCGTTCATCCGCACCAGCATCAGAATAAACCGGAGGCCGACCAGCTCAAAGCCGCTTAAGAGAATTGTGCGGACACGTCGAGAAAGGTCAGCCGGATATGCCGGGTATGGATCTGCGTAAAGAACGCGATGACCGTCAGCAGACAGCCGAAACCGGCATACACCGCGAAGAATAAAAGCATAAACGGAACGTTGATGAGATTGACAAAATACGATAAAACAATCGTAAACAAACCGAAGACTTCAATATACGGCGACATCAGCTCATACAGCCAGAAATACAGAAACGAAATCGTTCCCATCAGACCGTATTCCTTCTTGCCGATCGCATACCGGTAACGCGTCAGACTTTCAAACAAGCCGATATGCCAGCGCCGCCGCTGCTTCATCAGATCGAGCAGATTCCCCGGTCCCTGCGTCCAGCAGATCGCATCCGGGGCATAGCGGATGCTGTAATCAAGATGATTCGCACGGCAGAAAACATGCAGCTTGACGACCAGCTCCATATCCTCGCCCATCGTCGAAGGATCGTAGCCGCCGGCCAGAATCACCATCTTTTTCTGAAACAGACCGAATGCGCCGGAAATGATCAGATTGCCGTTGAAGTGATCCATAAAAATCCGCGAAGCCAGAAACGAACGATCGTATTCCAGCACCTGCATCGCGACGATGATCCGCTTCGGCAGGGTATATTTTGTGACCTCGCCGTCGACCATTTCAATGCCGTTGGAGATCCGCACCTGACCGCCGCAGGCTACGACCTTATCGTTTTCCAGCACTGGCTTGGCGATCTCAAACAGCGAATCCTTCTGAAGCATCGAATCGGCGTCCATGCAGATAAAGTACGGAAAGCGGGATGCGTTGATGCCCATGTTCAGCGTATCCCCCTTGCCGCCGTTTTCTTTCAGGATCAGCGTCAGCTGAATCTTGTTGGATTTCGCTTCGTAAATCGCGGTTTCCGGCTTGCAGCGAAGCTGGCGGCGGATCGGCCGCTCGATCTTGCGCATCTGGAAATAGTCGATCATCCGCTGCGCGGTTTCATCGGTGGATCCGTCGTCGATCACCACGATTTCAAACAGCGGATAATCCTGTCTCAGCAGCGTGCAGACGGTGTCCACAATCGTGGTTTCCTCGTTGTGGGCGGGAACCAGAATGCTGATCGGGATAAAAAACTTCCGCTTGAGGTTGTTTTTCAGCTCGTCGTCGCGGCGTTTCTGATACAAATCCACCGAGCCGACAATTACTGACAAAAATAAAAACGTACTGTATCCGAATAAATAGAGAACGAAGAAAACATCGACGCAGAACAGAAAGGTTTTTACAAATTCAATCATTCTGCATTCCCCCATTTCTGCAAGGCTGGAAGCGCTTCTTCCGATGAATCCGCTTCAATGACTGCGCTTAGAATTTCATTCGATGACCCCCTCGGACTTTTCGCCATTCGATTTTCTGCGACCCTCAGTTCGCCCTTTTCATCCAGCTGAAGCAGTCCGGCGCTCAGCGCCTTGTAGCGCAGCATGTCCCGGCCGTAAGAATCCTTCAGCTGCCGGATCATTTCCAGAATGGCCAGCGGCTTCGTCAGCTGCAGCAGCGAATCGGAAGCATTGTCGCGGACATACCAGTTATCGCTCTGCACGCCGACCAGCAGCGCCTTGACGGTTTCCATCTCGGGATAACTCTCCAGGGAAGCCGCCGCGATCGCCGCATATTCCCAATCCTGTTTTTCCCAGTCGATGACAGTTTGACGCAGCACCGTTCCGGCCGGACGGTAAGGATATTTGCGGAAATAGCGCATGACGGCAAAGGTCACTTCCCGATCCAGCTCCGGCTGACTCAGCAGCGGAAATAAGGTTTCCCGAAAATTCCCGGAAACCATCCGGATAAAATCAATGAACGCAACCTGATAATGCGGTGTGAATTCATCCCAGTTTTGCCACAAAGCCTGCGCCAGCTGCTCCCGGTCGCCATGAAATTCCAGCAGTCCGTCGGTCACCAGCTTGCGGCTGTGTTCGATTTCATGGCGTCCCATGACGCGATACGCTTTGACAATGTGATCAATACTTCCACACTGATACAAGGCGCCCAACGCATTCTCCCGGCAATAAATCGAAGCTTGCGCCGTCAGCTGGATCATCGCCGTCGCGATCGGATCATTACGGCTTTGTCCGCACAGTCTAAAACGTGTAACAAGATAGGCAAAGTAGGAACGTTCCATTACGCTTTTTTTCATCGTCCCGTCAATCAGCTCCGCAAACACCGGCTTCAGCGTCGGCAGCCAGGTCTGCAGCGGTTTTACCGTCAGCGGATTCTGTTCCAGCACGTCGACGGTTCCTTCCAGCACAACCAGATGATGTGTGTTCTTCAGATCTTTCTTTATTTTCTCATCCACGTTGGCGGCCGTCTTCTCGGGAAATAACAACAAGCGTTGTAAGCGGCGGGCCTGGTTTTGGATTTGTTTCTCCGTCCGCCGCTGCATCCACTTGTTTTTTCCCAGATAAAACAGATTGTACGCCAGCATGCACAAACACAGCGTCATGTAAACGTAAATCAGATAGTCAATCCGGATTACCATGCATGCCGCCTCACTTTCCCGCCCAGATATCCTGCATCGCGTAATAGCCTTGTTTCAGACGTTCATGCGAAGTCGGATGCCGGCCCCAGCCTTGAAGCGGAAGATCGGTCATCGGAATCGGCGTTGCTTCATCAGCGGCCAGTCCGACTCCGGCATAAATCTCATGGATCTTCAGCCCTTCGATTCCATAATGCTCATAGTAATCGTCGTGAATCATCATTTCCGACGGATTGAGGAAATTCAGCAGCGACCAGGGCAGACGGATTTCAATCGCATCGCCCCGGATCATAAAATCGGCCAGCGAATCAAAGTCCGGATTCTCCGGATTCGCGTTGCCATGGCGAAGCTGACCGGTATTGTAGGTTTCCGCCTTATCCGCTTTCGTATTGGCCAGCTCGTCATGCGGATCGTCAGGAATCTGCAGCACCAGATTGATGTCGACAAATTCCGAGGTATCCTTTGCCGGGGCGTTGAGATAAGCGTCTTCGAAATATACGCGGTGGGAATAGATCGCCCGCAGCGCTTCGTAGCGCTTCTGCACGATCAGCTTACTGTTTTCCTTCCCGTACAGAATCAGCACAAAGTCGGCCGGCCGCTCAAACGACCGCGGGATTCCATCGCAGTGGGTACTGCCGGTCTTCGGCGTCGTATCGAACGGAATCCAGAGCTTCTCTGTCTGCGGATCATAATTTTCTTTGTTGACGTACAGATACAGATATTTTTCATCGTATTTATAAGCCAGCGAAAGTTGTCCGGTGGGCGTGTCCGTCAGCTGAACCTGATCGTCCGCGGTCCATTCGCTCACGTCGCCGTCGACATAACAGACACTTTTCTCCTCGCCCGGATCAAAGGCGAGCACGCCGAAGAATTGTTCGTTGGTCTGAACGTCGCTCCAATATGGTGTTTTCGTCAAATCCGTATAGGCCATCGTGTTCCACGTTCGCTTAAACCATTCATCCTGCCACGTGAAGACGATCGATCCCGCGCAGCCGGCGCTCATGATATCCTGATAACAGGTTTTCAGCGCTTCTGCCTGATCCGCTTCGGACATGCCGCCCTGGGCGCGGTGGGTGTTGCGGTCGCTCTGCGCCCGGCCGCGCGAGCTCGGTACCCCGAATTCCGCGATGACAACCGGCATCGTGTGATGCGCGTTGAGCGTCGTCAGATAAGCCTGATAGGAATTGAAGACGCCGTCAGCGTCGACAAACTGCCGCTTGTTTTCAACATCAATGTCCATGACGTCCATAAAGCCATAATAATCGGGATAGTAGGGATAGACGTGGTAGGAAGCAAACTGCCCCGACAGAAACCGGTCGGTCGTCTGGATATGCTCGACGTCGACCTGTTCAAATTTACGGAAGTAGTATTCGACCAGCGAATCCCATTCAAGCGGATCCGTCGTCGGCCAGTTGGCAAACGCGATCAGCCGCTGGGCTTTGTAGGTCTGCGTTTCATATTCGATGATTTTATCGCCGACCTGCGCCAGCATCGCCTCAAACGGCGACGCATCGTCAGTGGTCGTCATGTACTTCCCATGATATTGATTCTTTTTGTCCTGCATGTGATCCGTGAAGGCGACCGTCGTGTCTTCCCATTCCACACCCAGAATATACCCCAGAACCCATTGCGAAATATCATGGTTGTAAGAGCCGCTGCCCAGACCCTCGCCTAAGGAAAACCGTTTGTTTCCATGGATGATATCGACTAACGTCCGGCTGTCCTGGATCATCGTGTTCATGAAGTCCGGATCGTAGGCGTCGCGGTGGGAGAACAGCGTGTAATCATTCACCCACAAGCCGTGGATCAAATAGAGCGGTTGTTCGCGGTCCTTGTTGTATTCCCAAAACGCATTGTAGAAATCATCCTGAAGCAGCGTGTAGACACGGATGCAATTCGCGCCCATCGCCTGAATTTCGGCAAACCACCGCAGATAGGTTTCCTTATCAATCGCGTAATCCGTCGCAAAATGGCCCGGAATCCCGCTGCCCAGATTAACGCCGCGGATCTCGAAAGGTTCCATACCCTGCCCCTGATCGACAAGAATCGTCTTGCCCTCAACTTTTGTAAACGTCTCCACCGACGTTTTCCGCAGGCTTTCCCATTGAAAGGTCAGTCCGATGCGGGAAGACAGAAACAACCCGCCGGCGGCGAGCATCACGATCACAGCGCAGGCGATAATAAATTTTTTCATGCAGGCTCTCCTCCTTCCGGCTTAATGGTTATACTTCTTGACCGCGGATTCATGACAATACTGCCTGAGCACTTCGATATGCTCATCCAGCCAGGCCAGCCGCTGCAGATACGCGTCATGAAACTGTTTCACCGCCGCTTCATAGGACCGCAGATTCTTTTCATCCGGCAACAATTTATTGCGTTTGTCCAGATTTTCCGGATCAAAGCTGTAGCCCCAGACCGCAAAATTCCGGTCGACGGCCGGTCCCAGATAATCGACGACTTCCTGGATATAGGCGGATACCTGTTCATCGCTCAGAATCCCTGCGCGCAGCTGGCGATACCGGTAGATGACCTGATTGATAAAGTCCTCATCCTTGATCAGCATCGTGAACCACGGCGCCTGTACGGAGACGAATTGGCGGATCAGAAAGTCATCGTCGGAGCTGTCGGAAACATTGCCCAGACTGTTGTTGAAATCCCAGACGACCGGCTTGAATTTCCCGTTGACGTCTTTGTAGAAGAAGGTCGAAAGGTTGCCGGTGTCATGTTGCACAAAGACTTCCATAAGAATGAAGTAATCAACGAATTCGTCGATGTCGATGAAATTTTTATAACCGTAGCGCGAGCTGTCGTAATCGAAAGAATACAGCGCTTTTTCAAACCGGCTGAGATCGCGTTCAATAAAGTCCTTCAACGGAGGCGTCAGCGCTTCGCTGCCCGGATAGCGGATATCGAAGAACGCACTTTTACGCAGAATCTGCACGTATTTTGTAAAATTATCCGCTTTGCTGCGCGGGTCCGGCTGGGCCGCATTGTCCAGCTCCACGATATAACCGGTAACGTTGCGGGTATTATTCGGCTTTTCGATTTCGATCCGGCCCTTGCCGGTGCTGACGGTTTCCATCATCACGTACACGCCGCGGTATTCGCCGTTGATCACCGCTTCGCAAAACCGCACGTCCGGCGCATAGTCCATCAGCTCGCCCGCCAGGTTCATCGCGACATAGTTGCGCATTAACGTCTTGTCCAGAAACGGCCCATGCAGCGCCCAGTCATGATCCGCTTCCATGCCCATGATTGATACATTTTTATTTTCTCCGTCGTGGTGGATTGTCTTGATCGCAAAAGACTGTTTATCGAACCAGCGTGAAGTGTTGCCGCGCACGCGGATTAGAATCTGTGTCTTCAGCGACGGCGGATCCTGAAGCGTGTTCAGCTTATCATCCTGATTGATAATTTTCATATTTGCGACCAGAAACTCCTCGCCGGTTGACGTCATCGTCATCTTGCGGTGGGAGCGATCGTCGCCATAATAAGGCACGCCGGGAATCGCTTCGTCCGTTTCGATCACCACCAACGGCAGATGCGTGCTCAGCTGGTCCACGTCGACGGCCGCTTCATCATATTGATATTTCGAGATTTCCGTTTCCCGGATGCAGTCCAGCGCCGCGGATGGATCGTAGGCGGGCGCCGCTTCCCGGTGCTGATGAATCCGTGTCTGCATTTTTCCAAAGGTCAGCTGGGCTGTGCCGCTGACCACGACCACAGCCGCCAGCGTCAGCCAGGCCATTGTCCGTTTACGCATGGATCAGACCTCTAGCTGCTGATATCATCGTCCTGGGCGACGATATTCACATACTGGACATGTTCGATCTGATATAATTCCTCGTCAATACTCGAGGTCTTCCTGAGGTTCTTTTCATAGGTTTTCCGCGGGATTTCATAGATCAGTTCGATCGTTTCGCGGGTTGTGTTCTTGACGCGAAGATCCAGGCGGCCGTCAAAATAATGCGTGATGACCGACATGATCCGCTCCTCCGTACTGCGTGCGCCGCGCACGATCAATAGCATCCGGTTTTCATTCTTGATCCGCCCCAGCACCAACAGCACCAGAAAAACCCCGGCAGAACCCAGCCCCGCTGTCATATAATCGCCGACGCCGCAGGACAGACCGGCGACGATCGCCCAGAAGATATAAACGGTATCGCGGGAATCCTTGATCGCCGTTCTGAAACGCACGATCGACAGCGCGCCGACCATGCCCAGCGACAGCGCGACGTTGTTGCCGATCGCCGTCATGACGACTGTCGTCAGCACGGTCAAAACGACCAGACTGACGTTGAATTTGCGGCTGTAAACGGTTCCGGCATGCGCCAGATAATAAGAAAGATAAATGACGAAGCCCAGCACGATCGCGATCAGAATCTGCGCCAGAATCTGCCCGGCGTTCAGCGCCTCGATCTGCTGCATTAAATTCGATAAATAAGAACTCACTCGATGTTACCCCCTTTTAATAAAATTCACTGTAGCGCAGCCCGATCCGCCGCGCCATGCAATACTTGCTCGCGGACAGTTCGCTCTGATTGCAGCTGCGGAGAATGTCGCGCACATACGTCAGCAGGAAATGATTGTATTTCACTTCCAGAATGGTCTTCCACGGATCCAGCACCGGCGCCATCGCCAGCTCCCCGTCAAAAATATCATAACGGAACTCGTTGGCCTGAATATCGCTGTCCAGCGTGATGCGGATGCTGTTCTCCGGCAGCACATACGCCTTGCGGCGATATTCGACCACCGTTTTCGGCCGGTAATGCTCACGGTTTAAAATGGCGTAACATTCCGCCGCGAACGCTTCCTTGTATTTTAACAGCGGACTGAAATCCCCTGCGATCAGCCGCACGGCGTCTTCGCGCCTGATGGGCAGCGAACGCTTGAGCTGATTGGAACCCTGTTTCTGCTTCATTTCCAGAAAGGCAGTTTTATCCTGAGGATGATACACACGCAGACGCATTTTTCGCCGTTCCTCCACACCGTCCATCTTTGCGTTGAAATCCCGGTCGCTCAGCGTATCGAAATACAGCGAGCGCACCCGATATCCCCCCTGCACAAGATCGCCGTTATGGGTATCCTGATGCAGCAGCGCGTCCAGCTGGCCCTCGAAACGAGCCCGCTGCGTCGCTGAAATCAGAAATTTTCGTTCCTGCCGCAGTACCTCGTTCATTGACTCTCCTCCTCCATCATTTCAATCAGCGGCTTCGACCAGTGATAATCATGAACGATGCTGATCAATGGAAATGCCTGATCGACTTGTTTCCAGGCCGTCTCTGCCGCGGCCAGCCCCTTGTTGCGGTAAGTCTTGTCTTCCGTCAGACCGTGCTTGCCCACCTGCTGAAATTCCAGAATGCAGTGCAGAACCTTCCCATATTTCTTTGTAAGCTGGGCTTCTGTTTCCAGTTTCTCGACTTCCGCTCCGCAGTCATAATCCATGACCGCCACCTCATCGCAGCCGTCCCGGATCAGCATTTCCAGAAGCTCCGTCAGGCCCTGGTCATCGTAATGGCGGGGAATGCAGGCGATGAAGATCAGATCGTGCTTCTGCGCGTAGCGGTAAGCTGCGATCATCCCGGAAACATAGGTTTTCATGTGTCCGGCAGGATCTTCCTTCCAGCGCGAACGGGTGTACGGCTCCACGTCGACCATCACGCCAACAAGCTGTTCCGCCGGTGTGACCTGATCGTTATACCGGACGAGTTCTTCCAGATATGCAATCAGGGATGCACCGTCGGCCTCATAGCCCCAATCGGTTTCGCCGACCAGCGCGTAAGTTTTCACCTTTGCCTGATGCAGATGACGGACAAAAGCGGCTGTCGTTTTGCGGTCAACCGGAACGCTCAGTTCCTGAACCCAGTCGGTAATCTGAAATCTGCCGATCAGCTCGTCAACGTCTTTTCGATCATCCACCCGCTCCTCCTGCCATTCAAACATTCCCCGGCGTAGCGGCGGGCTTTTGCTTTCCATCGGGCGAACAACGAGGAACGAGGCCGCGGCGCCGATCCCCAGAATCACGAATGCCGCGATTTTCCATGTCTGTTTTTTCATCAAATTCCCCCTCCCTCACTTATCAAAGATGCTATCTGCGTTTCTTCTTTCATCATTTCAGTCAAAATAACGGAAATTTGCCCGTCTTTTTATGATGATCCGGACCACGGCCGCTGTCACAAAATGGCAGCCCTATGCCAAAGATGGCCGCGTTAGTTTCTATTTACAGTATGATCTGGCTGATTCCCTCATACCTGCAATATGCCCTCTCCTTTTGAACCTTGTCTTTTTTCCTGCGTCCGCCATCCACCGCTTTCGCATCTTTCCTTTTACGCAGAATGCGAATCACCGCAGCCTCACCGAACGAAGGACTTATAACCGTCAGATTTTAAATAGATCAAATACCCCCTATATCTGATTATGGATACAAAAGATTGACCGCTGCTTTGAGGCCGCTGACGCAAAACAGTTTTTTCAGCTTTGCTTCTAAGGATTTAAGATGCCGCGCCAGGTTTTACGCCGGGATGCTTTAGCGGCGTGAAGCCGCATTTTCTTCATTTCTCCGGTGCACTTCGACGCGAGTCGGCTGCAGTGGATAGCTGTAACGCAACAGGATGTGCGGACAACCGTTTGTATGTTTCTGATAAAAAGTCCGGGTGATCCGATCCGCGAGCTTATCTGCGTTATCAAGGGTTATATCAGAAACCATAACCAGATACTGACAACTGCTGTACTGCGTAAAAACATCGCTCATCCGCAGATGATCATGAATAATCACCCCCAGAATATCCATTTCCTCATCGCGGCGCACCAATGCCGGAAAGTCGCCCTTGTTGTCCGTCAGAGTGAATAAAAGAAGAAAGGCTGATTCCTGAGAACGGCACATTTTCCGTTCGGCAAAGCGGTAAATTGCTTTAAATGTTTCATAATCCTGACAGAAGGAACCCGGGCGGGCGTGACTTTCGTGCATTTGTGAAGCGATTAACTTCATATCGAGCGTCACTCCGCCGTTTTCTTCCTGCCGCTTTAACTCCATCTTGCGGATATTGCGGACATGTTTTTTCTGTATGATCTGCTGATCCGCCCGATCGTACATTCTCTGATACGTATCGCCAGGCATGGAAGCCGTTTGAAAAATCGTGACGTCCAATCGCAGATTCAGGCATTCGCGAAGACGAATATGCCGCAGGCGCTGGCGAAGCTGCGTGCACAGCTGCTCAGCTTTCTTTTCATCCTGTCCTCTGAGCAATACCGTGAATTCATCGCCGCCCACACGGCTGATCAGACTGTCGGGCGGCAGCATTTTTATCAACACATAACCAACGTTCTGCAGGACCTGATCGCCGGTGATATGACCATACCGGTCGTTCACCTGCTTGAAATAATCCAGATCCATCATGATTAAAATCCCTGTATTTTTATCAAGCAGCCATTCATTGCACAGCCGTTCCATGGCTTTGCGATTATACAGACCCGTCAGCCAGTCATGTTCTGCGTCGTATTGCAGCGCCTGATTTTCCTCTTCAAGCTGTTCCCGGGACTTGACGTTGCGTTTCACAGTCCGGATTTTTTGATCAGATTCCTGTACTGTTGGATTCATATTTATTTTTCTCCTTCTTTTCTTTCTGCAGTTGGAAAACGATGACCTCTTTAAGCTCAACGTCAAAACTAAATGCTCAACTCAAAACCACCGGTCGGGCCTGAGCCTCGCTGTAAACCCTAATCGGCAATTTTATCCTGCCTGCATCTTCAGGAACGCGGCGTATTGCGGCTTTAAATAACCATGCCGGTCTTCAAGCTCGCCTTACGCCGGCCCACGACTAAAATCCCCATCGTGATCACCTCAATTTTAATAATGTTACCACACGCCCCGTTACAAATCCGTTACAAACCGGCTATGCATTTCACGCAAAAAAAAGACTCCCATGAGGAAGCCGGATATGCTGATGAAGATCGGAAGAGCGTCG
>NZ_CFQZWI010000077.1:0-15345 GCF_986127675.1 Holdemania sp.
GATCTTTGACCGTCTGCGACTCGTCATAGCTCACCGGCACCAGCACGTCGTCCTGGATTTCCAGAATTTCCGCCTGCGGACAGGCGAGCAGGATCGGCGAATGAGTCGCGATCACAAGCTGGGAATCCTCCTGGACCAGATCGTTCATGATCGCCAGCATCGCAAACTGCCCGGTCGGCGACAGCGCGGATTCCGGTTCGTCAAACAGATAAAAGCCATGTCCGGAAAGCCGGCTGCGCAGCAGTGTCAGATAGCTCTCCCCATGCGACATCTTGTGCAGCGACACCCCGCCGTAGCCCGTTAACATGCGGCTGTCCTCGGCCGCGATATTTTCAATTTCCGAAGCAACGTTATAAAAGCTTTCAGCCCGGAAAAAGAAGCCGTCGCGGCAGCGGCGCACGCCTTTAACCAGCGTCAGCGCCTGATACAGGGACGAATGGGTTTCCCGGGTCGAAAACTGAAAGTTGCGTGTTCCCCCTTCCGGATTAAAGCCCATCCCAACGGCGATCGCTTCGATCAGCGTCGATTTTCCGGTGCCATTATCCCCGGTGATAAACGTCAGCGGTTTATGAAACGTCAGCGGCTGAAAATGTTGAAACAGCGGGATCGCAAACGGATATCCCGCAGAACGTCCGGCGTCGCCTTCGTTGATGCGGACCTGGCGCAGATACAGTTCATAAGCTTCCAGCATGACGGCCTCACCTCTTGAATTTATTGTACCAGAGTAAGACTAAAAGAAAAGGACAACCTGAAAGAATTCAGATCGTCCCACTTCGTAAGCGTTCGTTTAATTATCGCTCAGATCTTCGCCGTGCGTCGCGATGACCTTGCGGAACCATTCATAGCTGTCCTTGCGCGTCCGTTTCAGCGTCCCGCTGCCGTCGTTCTGCCGGTCGACATGCACAAATCCATAGCGCTTGCGCATCTCGCCGGTGCCCGCCGACACGATATCAATCGGTCCCCAATACAGATACCCCATCACATCGCAGCCGTCCGCGATCGCTTCGCGCAGCTGGATCAGATGCTCGCGGATATATTCGACGCGGAAATCATCGTGAATCGCTCCGGTTTCATCCGGCTGTTCGTCCAAACCGATCCCGTTCTCCACGATAAACAGCGGCTTGTGATAATGATCGGTCAAAAAGTTGCAGACATAGCGCAGCCCTTGCGGATCGACAGGCCAGCGCCAGGGCGTCGGGGAAGTCTGTTTAAGATAGGGATTGTCCAGTCCTGCCGAACCGCCGGTATCCGTCCGGATTTCCGCTCCGGCATGATAAACCGTGCTGCGGTAATAGCTGAAAGCGATGTAGTCGACCGGAAAGCTGCGGATCAGCTTTAGCTCATCCTGGGTCATATCCGGCCGCGATCCGTTTTCACGCCAGCTCCGCCGGACATAACCCGGATATTCCCCGCGCACCATAACATCCAGGAATAACATCTGTTTGTGCTGATGTTCCATCACGCCCAGAATATCCTGCGGATCGCAGGTATAAGGATACGTCGCCAGACTGGAGAGCGAAAGCATACAGCCGATCTGGGCCTGTGGGTCGATCTGATGACCCAGCTGCACGGTTTTCGCGTTGGCGACAAACAGATGATGCGCTGCCTGATAGAGCTGCCGCTCGGTCAGATCCTGATTGACATGTTCCGGATGCGTTGGGTGAATGTCCAGTACGCCGCCGGCCACAAACGGAATTCTGAACAGGTTGTTCACCTCGTTAAACGTCATCCAGTAGTTCACGACGTTGTGATAACGACGGAAAACGACATCGACATACTTCATCCAGAAATCGATCATCTTCGGGTTCAGCCAGCCTCCGTATTCCGTCAACAGATGCAGCGGCATTTCATAATGGCTCAGCGTGATCACCGGCTCCATGCCGCGCCGGCGCATCTGCGCGAACAGCTCGTCGTAATACCGCAGACCGGCTTCGTTGGGCTCGGTTTCGTCGCCGTTGGGGAAAATCCGCGCCCAGGAAATACTCGTGCGGAATGCCTGGAACCCCATCCCTTCCATGAATGCGAGATCCTCGTTGAAGCGATGATAAAAATCGATCGCCTCATGACTGAGATATACCTTGTCGGCTTTCAGCACCGGTTCCCATTTCTGCCGCTTTGGATTCCATTTTAAGTCCGGTTCGTTCAGAATTCCAACAACCACGTCGGTGACATTAAGCTGCTTGCCATCCTCCAGATACGCGCCTTCGATCTGATTGGCCGCGACAGCGCCGCCCCATAAAAAATGTTCCGGAAATGCTTGTCCCATGGTATTCCTCCAATACTTTCTTTGATTTTATCTTTATTGTACTGAATTTCATCTTGTTGTACAGCCAAAAATTCATTTTTTCTGTGTCTCAAGTCCACAGCCGCAGCGCCAATCCGATCATCGGCGGGCAGGCTGAACAGCGACGCGATATCCGAACTTCGGCTTGCTGAGAAGCGCCATCCCGTAATCCGGCAGCTCTTCAGCCAGCAATTTCAGCTCGGTGCGCACCGTCCGGTCGGACAGATCCAGCTGTTGAGCGATAAAGGAAGCCGTCGTGTATGTTTCTTCTTCCAGATATTTTAAAATGGCTTTCTGCCGCTGGTTCAGCATACGATCACCCCTTCTTTTTAAGAGTATCATGAAATTAATTCATTTTCCAAGAAAACCGCTGATTTTGTACCGCAGTTCTCTTCTACAAAAAATCAAGGAGATTGAGGAACAAAAAAACAGTGAACGTCAGCTTGACAAAAAGAAATCTGCGGCTTAATATTAAATTAGTTTTAAAAAGTGTTTAAATGTTGTTCACCCTTAAAGGATAAAGGAGGCTTTCGCCATGGCCGATGCCGGAATGCTTAAACAGATTAATCTTCAAAAAATCCGGGACGCATTTTTAATGGGCGGACCTTTCAGCAAGACCGAGCTGGCGGAAAAAACCGGACTGAGCTTTCCGACGGTCGGCAAGATCGTCGATGAAATGGTCGCCGCCCGGCAGCTGCAGATCGCAGGCACCGGAAGTTCCTCAGGCGGCCGCTGCAGCCGGATCTATCAATACAATGCGGATTACCGCAACGCGATCGCGATGATTCTGGAAGGTCAGAATCTCGACTGGTTTATCCTCGACAGCCTGGGTATGACGAAAAGCCAGGGCCGGATCGAAATTGACTCCGATCTGTTTGATACCCTCGTGGGTCTGCTTCTGCAGGCCCGCCGTCAGGAACCTTCGCTGTGCTGCTTCTGTCTGGGCATCGCCGCCAATACCAACGGTGAAACTGTCCAGCAAAGTTTTGAATATCCCCAGCTCAAAGGAATGAATCTGTTAAAAGAACTGGAATGCGCCAGCGGTCTGAACGGCACATTGGGCAACGACATGTGGATTTCCTCGGAAGGCTGCTGGCAGCGCTGCCGGATGAACGATCATACGACCCTGATCAGCTTCTATCTGGGCAGCTGCGGGTTTGGCTCCAGCTTTGTCGTCGGCGGCAAAACGGTCAAGGGCGCTCATCAGGTTGCCGGAGAAATCGAACTGCTGCCCTGGGTCCGTGAAGCCGGACTGAATGCGAACCAGTGGCCGGATACGTTGCCGGAATCCATTCTGCGCTGTATCCTGACCTACGCCATCATCACCGATCCGGATTTCATCCAGCTGTATACCCATCCGTTCTTCGTCGATCACTTCGATGAAATTCAAACTCAGCTCAACGCCTGCTTTGCCCCAGTTCAGCCGCCGGTATTGCTTTTGTCGGATGATTTCCGTGCCGATTATGAAATCGGGCTGAGCCGCCGGGCAATGCAGTTAATGAATCAGCCGGAGGTTTGCGCATGAAAACTTATACGCATCTGGTCTTCGATATCGATGGGACGCTGCTGAATACCGAGCAGGCGGTGCTGCACTCCCTGCAATGGGCGCTGGGCCGTCAAGGAATCGCGCTGAGAACCGAGGATCTGCGGTTTGCCCTGGGCATTCCCGGAAAAGACGCACTGAGACGGTTTCAGTTGGATCATCCGGAACAGGTGCTGCGGGAATGGGACGCAAAATATACAGAATTTCTCCAGGAGGTTACGATCTTCGACGGAATTATCGAGCTGCTTGGGACCTTGCGCGATCATGGCATAGCTCTGGGCGTCGTCACTTCCAAGACACAAATCGAACTGGCGCAGGATTTCAGCGCCCTGGGCTTAGATCAATATTTCGAACTCATCGTCACGGCCGACGACACCGTTGGACATAAGCCGGACCCCGAGCCGATGCTGAATTATTTGAAACGCAGCGGCGCAAAAGCCGAAACCACGATTTATATCGGCGATGCCGACTACGATCTGCAATGTGCGCTGCGCGCCGGATGCGATTGTGCGCTGGCTGGATGGGGGCGGAACGACCGGCCGGCCACAACCCCGACCTGGTTTCTGCCGCAAGTCAGCGATGTGCTGAAACTGGCAGGTCTGAATGCATCTTCCTCTCACTAAATCTATTTATTCCGAAACAGAAGGCGGATCTGACTGAATCCATAAGCAGTCCTCCCGGTTCGTCTGTCTGTTTGACAAAAAGCCCCGGGTGCTTACCCCAGGGCTTTTTTCTTATGATTTCTAAAACAGGATCCACTGAAGCGCGATCGCTTGCCCGATCCCTTTCAAAGACCGATCAGTCAAACACAACGATTGCTTCCGGCCGTTTAATCCGCAGCGCCAGTGTTTCCAGAATCCGGAAGGCATGATTGAAATCCTTCGTTTCCAGATAACCCGTGCTCAGATCCAGACCCAACGCCAGATCGACATTCTCCGGCTCCGCCGCGATCAGCAGCGCATGATTCTGTTTCAATACCGGTGATTTGAAGACGGATCCGCCGATCAGCCGTGCGATCCGGTCGACTTCCAGCATGCCGGTACCCGGCTGAATCCGCTGTAAATCCAACATTCGATCCGGACTCAGCAACAGCGTAATACCGCTGACATAACCGCGGCTTTCCAGCTCGTTCAAGCCTTGGGCAATATCCGCAAACGCATTCTCACTCTGGCTCCAGTCGCCATGAGGCAGATGCACAGTTCCTTCGGTGTTGACCAGTCCGGTTACTTCCGCCGCCGGATTCCCGAAGAAAATCAGCTCGTCTTCCCGCCGGGCCAGTCTGCGCGCCGCATCCAGAATCCGTGAACGATCCAGCGGCATCCCGCTTTCCACGCTTTCCAAATCACGCCACAATAAAGTAAAATCCTCAAACAACTGAATTAACGGCTGAAAACGGCGGCCGCGGATCTGGCCGATGCCCGCTTCCAGTTCTTCCTCCATCGCGGCGCTGTCAACGATCACGCTCTGCGCACCCGCCCCCAGCGGACCGGCCAGCGATAAGAACCGGCGGCCAATCAACAACTTCCGGGCAGTTTCAATTACGGTTTCATCAATCTGCTTCCACAACGCCGCATTGATCGGCGCGGATTCTCTGCCTAACACATCCATCATCAATTCTCCTTCCTACTCCTTGAGCGATCCGACCGTCAATCCGGTCTTCACCTCAGTGTTTTTGACAATTCCCAGATCCTCCAGCATTTCCCTGACCTCGGATTCACCGGCTAAGAAATGATCGGTTTCTGATGGATCCAGATAACGCATCAGGGTGATCAGTTCGCCCATGTGCGCCTTTTCCTCATCGCGGATATCCTCCAGCACCTTTTTTGCGGCAGGATCGTCCGTCGCTAAAATATGGGATTCGTACAGATAAATTGCTTCCAACTCGCCCGCGATGTCGAGGCGGATCGCCTGCATCAGTTCGGCGTTGGTCATCTTTCGGTTGACATTTCCTTGAAATGGATTCGCAAAGTTTGGCATGTTCATCCCTCCTTGGCTTTATTAAACCACAAATCCGTTCGTTTTACAATAGCGATAATCATTATCATTTTAACTTTGTTTTATTTTCTGCAGCAATCATAAAATAATTTTCATCAATTTAAACATTGCTTTGCTTTCCATCCGCGCCGATAAAAAAAGCCAGATTCCTGCAAATCGCTGCTGCACTGAAGGCACAAGCGGCATCGGGTTTCTCCGGCTTTCTTGAATATGAAATTTCAGGCTTTGGCCTTGATCCGGTTTTGATGGATTCTCCTCGATGGTCAGGCTGCCTGATCCCGCCACCAGACGCGGACTATTTCAACGGCGTTGGTCGCCGCGCCCTTGCGCAGCTGATCACCGCAGCACCACAGCGCGATGCCCTGTTCACTGGCAAGATCCCGCCGCAGCCGGCCGACCTCAACCATGTCCTGATCCGTACAGGCCAGCGGCGTCGGGTACGGCTGTTCGTTGAGGACGACGCCCTCCGCTTCCGTGATCGCCTGACGGACTTCATCCAGACTGACTTCCCGCTCGGTTTGCAGCGTGATCGACTCGGAATGACAGCGCAGCACCGGCACGCGGACGCACGTGCAGCTGACCCGCAGCGCCGGATCGTGAAGGATTTTGCGGCCTTCGTTCTGCAGCTTCATTTCCTCCGAGCTGTAGCCCTGTTCATCAAAGCCGCCGATCTGCGGAATAAGGTTGTACGCGATCTGAACCGGGAAGGTTTCCGCTGTTACTGACTTTCCCGCCTCCAGCTGGGTGATCTGGCGTTTTAATTCCGCTAAACCTGCAGCCCCGGCGCCGGAGACTGCCTGATAGGTCGAAACGATCATCCGTGTAATCCGCGAAAGCCGGTAAATCGGTGCAACCGCCATCAGCGCGATGATCGTTGCGCAGTTGGGATTGGCGATGATCCCCTGATGCGTGCGGATATCCTGCGGATTGATCTGCGGGATGACTAACGGCACATCTGAATCCAAGCGGAACGCGCTGCTGTTGTCGACAAACACCGCGCCCGCTTTGACGATCACCGGCGCCCAGCGCTTGGCCAGCTCGTTTTCTACGGCTCCCAGAACAACGTCGACGTCCGCGAAGCTGTCCTCATTGACTGCTTCGATGGTCAGCGGCTGACCTTTAAACATCAAGGTCTGGCCGGCGCTGCGCGGACTGGCCAGCAGCTTTACCGGTCCGATCGGCCAGTCGGTTTGTTCTTCCAGAACCTGAAGCATCGTGCGTCCCACCGCACCGGTAGCGCCCAAAATGGCAATTCGACAGCTTTTCATGCCTGCATCCTCCCTGCTTTCGGCGAAAACGCCGCGTATAAGACCTGAATTGCCCGGCTGAAGTCTTCATTCTCCACCCCGACGATGATGTTGATTTCATCCGAGCCCTGGGCGATCATCCGGATGTTGATCTGATGCGCGCCCAGCGTCTGAAACAGCTGGCCGGAGATGCCGCATTGCAGCGCCATGTTGCGGCCCACGACGGCGATCAGGCTGAGATTGTTGACAACCTTGATATCGTCGCATTCGCACACCTGTTTTAACTGCGCCGCGATTTCATACAGACTGTCGGCAATGGCGGCCGTGGAAACGACGATTGAGAAATTATCAATGCCCGATGGGACATGTTCAACGCTGATCTTATATTTTTCCAGAACCTCCAGCGCCCGCTTCAACAGACCGACCTCGTTGGACGCGTTGTGGCGGTACATCGTGATGACCGTGAAATCCTTCTTCCCGGCGATCCCGGTGACAAACCGCGACCGGTCTTCCAGTGCCGGATCGACATGATCGACGATCTGGGTGCCGGGATTGTCCGGTTGGTTTGTATTGCGGATGACGATTGGAATGTTCGCGTCCTTGACCGGATAGATCGCGTCCTCATGCAGGACGTTTGCGCCCATATAGGAAAGCTCGCGCAGTTCGCTGTAGGTAATCCTCTCGATCTGAACGGGATGGTCGATGATCCGCGGGTCAGCCATCAGAATCCCGCTGACGTCAGTCCAGTTTTCATACAGCCGGGCGGACAGCGCCGAGGCCATTAAACTGCCGGTAATATCCGATCCGCCGCGGGCCATGACCTTAATCCGGCCGTTGGGCAGCGCGCCGTAGAAGCCGGGAATGACGAACCGGGGCGTCTGCTGAGCCTGCGCCCGGATCAGCTGGCGGGTGACGTTGTGATCGATCTTGCCGTCATAGCCAAACCGGATCACCTCAGCCGCATCGACAAACGGCCAGTCCAGATACGCTGCCATCAGCTTCGACGTCAGCCATTCTCCCCGCGATACCAGCTCGTCCTGGCTGATTCCCTGACGCATTTTTTCTTTCAGCTGGGCTAAGGGTTCCTCCAGATCCAGACTTAACCCCAGCGCATCCCGGATTTCGCAGAACCGCTGGCGGATCAAATCGAACAGCGGCTCGCAGGAAACGGAATATTGCAGATGCGCGTGGCATAAATAAAGCAGATCCGTGATTTTATTATCGGTTTTTGTGCGTCTTCCCGCCGCACTGCAGACGACGATCTGACGCTCGGGATCGGACTTCACGATCGCTTTGACTTTTTGAAACTGACTGGCGTCGGCTAACGAGGAGCCGCCGAATTTTGCGACGATCATGCTTCTTCCTCCTGGATCCGCGCGGCAAACAGCTGCGGATCAAGTGTCCGGGCGTGAGTGATTAAAGCTTGAAGTTGCCGGCTGTCCTCCATCTGCGTCCAGAGCTGAACACGCCCTTCGCTGCGCCGGATTTCTGCGGTTACTCCGCTAAAAAGCGGGGCGGTCTGGTCGTTGGTTCCCACATAATAGCGAGCATCCCCGGCGGCTTCGCTGATTTTCATTTCACGCAGCCGCAGCGGCGCAACCGGACACCCCTTTACTATTTCCAAAATGTCGGTGAGCACGGCGTGTGCCGTCGGCGGTCCGCCCGCCCCCTGACCGATCAAGGTCAGCTCGCCCAGGCTGGCTGTGCGCAGCACGCCGGCGTTGAGATTATCGCGGATCTGCGCCAGCGGTGCGGATGAGGGCAGCAATACCGGCTCGACGCGAGCCTGAATTCCCACTTCCGTTTTCTTTAAGACCGACAACAGCCGGCAGCGTTTCTTTTTCGCTTCAAACGCCTGAATATCCTGATTCGTTAACCCCTGCAATCCCTGTACCTTAAACTGATCGCGCAGAAGCCGCCCGCTGAAAGCACAGCCGGCACTGATCATCAGCTTACGCGCCAGATCTTCCCCTTCCAAATCCGCACTGGGATCCGCTTCCGCATAACCTAAACGCTGGGCTTGAACGATGCCTTCGCTTAACGACAACCCATCGCGCTCCATGTGATCGAGGATGTAATTCGTCGTTCCATTAAAGATCCCTTCGACCGCCAGAATCGGATCGGTAGCTTTTAACGCACTGATCGTCCGCAGCCAGGGAATCCCCCCGGCGACGCTGGCGTCATAACGGAACTGGACCTGTTGCTTCTTTGCCAGTTCCAGCAATTCCCCATAATGCGCCGAAACCATCGCCTTGTTGGAGGTCACGACCGATTTGCCCGCTTCCATTGCCCGCCGGCAATAATTCCACGCCGCCTCGGCCCCGGAAATCATTTCAACGACAATCTCGATTTGCGGATCCGCTAAAATCGCCGCGTAATCATAAGTCATGGCCGGATGGGTCAGCGGATGCGGCTTCCGGATCAAAATGGCCGCGGCCTGCAGCGTTGGATCATGACGCTTCTCAATCTGTTCCATCAGGCTGCGGGCAACGGTACCCCAGCCAAGCATTGCGATTTTCAAATGAATTCCCCCTTGCGTGTATCCAAAATAAATACACTTGTTTTTCATTGAAAGACATTGTATCATAGAACTGTTAAAAAATTCAAGAGGTGGACACATGAAAAAACAGTTATGCAGTACGCGAGGTTCGCATATTGAAGGGGATTTCTGGACGGCGGTCAGAAACGGCGTGGCTGACGACGGCGGCTTAATCATCCCGACCGACTGGGAAAACCGGCAGATCGACGTGGAGACCCTGCCGCTCAGTTATCTGGCCATCGCCCAGGCTGTGCTGGCCTGCTTTACCGACGGATTGGACGCCCCCGCGCTTCAGGCTCTGCTTCATCAGGCTTACAAGGGACGCTTCGACGCGGAGGACATCGTGAAGCTTTCTCCGCTGGGTTCCGACTTTTTACTGGAGTTGTATCACGGACCGACGGCAGCGTTTAAGGATATCGCGCTGTCGCTGCTGCCGTTATTTCTGGCGGAAGCTTCCCGGCGGCAGAGTCAGCCGCAGAAAACGCTGATCCTGACGGCAACCTCCGGCGATACCGGCAAAGCGGCGCTGGAAGGTTTCAAAAATCGGCCGAATTGCGAGCTGCTTGTCTTTTATCCTGATCATCTTGTCAGCGAAATCCAGCAGCGTCAGATGGTCAGCAGCGAAGGTCGCAACGTCGGCGTGTGCGCGATCCGCGGCAATTTTGACGACGCCCAGAGCGCAGTCAAGCGCTGCTTCGCCGATCCGCAGCTGCGCACCGCGCTCAACGCTTGCCAGCTTGAGCTTTCCAGCGCCAATTCGATCAATATCGGCCGGCTGGTTCCACAGATCGTCTATTATTTCTGGGCCTACCGCCAGCTGCGTCAGCAAGGCGTGCTCACGGCTGGGCAGACGTTGGATTTCAGTGTGCCGACCGGAAATTTCGGCGATATTCTGGCTGGCTATTACGCCAGGCAGATGGGTTTGCCCGTGGGCAAGCTGATCGTTGCAAGCAACGCCAACAACGTCCTGACCGAATTTTTCACTACCGGCCGCTACAACCGCCGGCGGACATTAAAGAAAACGACGTCGCCGTCGATGGATATCCTGATTTCCAGCAATCTGGAACGCCTGTTGGCGCATGAAACAGGACTGGATGGCCAACAGGTCGCGGCCTATATGGAGCAGCTGCAGAAACAGGGAGTATATCAGATTGACTCCGCGTTACTCCGCCGCCTGCAGAAACAATTTGCCTGCGGCGACTGTACCGACGAGCAGGCTGCCGCAACCATCCGGCAGGTCTATGCCCAAAGCGGTCAGGTCCTCGATCCGCACACCGCAGTCGGCGTGCACGTCCTGCGCCGGCTGCGAAGTGAAGGATTTGAAAAAAATCCATGCGTTGTCCTGGCGACCGCTTCGTGCTTCAAGTTCAGCAAGGACGTCTATGAAGCCTTGTTCGGTGCGGCTGAAATGGACGAGTGGATGGCGATGGAACAGTTGAGCAAACGCACCGGAATTCCAATTCCCGCTCCGTTGCAAGGCTTGCGGGACAAACCAGTTCGGCATACCGATCAGATCGAAAAGGATGCGATTCTCGATTACGTCCGGCAGAAAGTGCAGGCGATGAATCATGATTAAAGTGACCGTACCGGCGACGACCGCCAATTTAGGCCCCGGCTTTGATACGCTGGGACTGGCGCTGGACTTACAAGCCAGCTTCACTTTCACCCCCGCCGCGCAGTTTGCGATTACCGGTTGTCCCCGGCGTTATTGCAACGAGAATAATTTAGTCTGGAAAGCCTACTGCCGTTTGTTTCAAAAGCTGAACGAGAAACCAATCCCCGTCCGGATCACGATTGATTCGCCGATCCCGGTCAGCCGCGGTCTGGGATCGTCTTCCGCCTGCATCCTCGCGGGCCTGTGCGGGGCGAACGCGCTGTTGAACGAGCCGGTCTCCACGCTGGATCTTCTGCGGCTGGCCTGTGAACTGGAAGGTCATCCGGATAATGTCACCCCGGCGTTGTTAGGCGGATTGAAGGCCGCGCTGATCGATCAGGACTGTCTGTTGACCGCCGACTTCAGCGTCAGCGAACGTCTGCGGTTGGCCGCGCTGGTCCCGGACTTCGAACTGGAAACCCGCCGTGCCCGCCAGGCTCTGCCTCAGAGGATTCCTCATGCCCAGGCCGCGGGCGCTCTGGGCAAGCTGGCTTTTCTATTAAAAGGATTGGAAACGGCGGACAGCGCGTTGCTGGAAGCGGCGATGAACGAACCATTGCACGAGCCTTACCGCATCCCGCTGATTCCGGAATATGCGGCTGTAAAACAGTTATGCGTCGATCAGGGAGCCGCCGCGGTAATGATCAGCGGTTCCGGGCCGACGCTGCTGGCCTTATTTCTCGATGATCTTCCGGAAGCTGCCCTTTCGTTAAAGCTCAAAACACTGGATCATCATTGGCAGCTGCTGCCCTGCCGCGTCCAACAGGAAGGCGTCCGTATTGAATGCAAGGAGGAACCCTATGAGTGAACAATATCTGATCGTCAACACGAAAATCCTGCCGGATTTTTACGCGAAAGTTGTGGAAGCCCGCGATCTTGTCGAACAGCACAAAGTAAAAGGGGTCAGCGAAGCTGTTCAGCGCGTCGGCATCAGCCGCAGCACCTATTATAAATATAAAGATTCGATCTTTTCTTTCTCGGAAAACGCGCGCGGCCGCAAAGCTGTGTTAAGCATGATCCTGACACATCAGCAGGGCGTGTTAAGCGAGGTGCTCAACGAACTGGCGGCCCAGCACACCAGCGTGCTGACGATCAACCAGTCAATTCCGATTCATGATCACGCCTCGGTCAGCCTCTCGCTGGATATCTCAGATCTGGATTGTTCCATCGACGAAGTGCTGCGCAGCCTGAAAGAGAAAAAGGGCGTGACCAACGTCCGCCTGATCGACCTGGAATAAAAAAACTTCCTTCCGCCAGAGCGAAACATGTTGATTATCCTTGATTCTGGAAGCTTCCGATTGCGGAACCTGCATTTCCGGGATAGAATAAAAGTCCGGACAGTATATCAGGGGAGGGTAAGCGATGACGCGAGGTATTCTTTTATTTGGTTCTTCCGGTTCAGGAAAAACCACGCTGGGCAGGATGACGGCCAGTGAACTGGGTTATCCCTATTTTGACATCGACGATTATCTATGGCGCAAAGACACGCCAGTTCCGTTCACGCTCATGTTTTCGCGAACAGAAAAAGCCGAACGGCTGATGCATGACATTACTCCATTCGATCATTTCGTCATGGCTGGATCAATGGACAGCTTCAATGCGCCGTTTGTACCGTTGTTTGATCTGGCCGTGCATGTCGACGCTCCGGCCGAGCTTCGCCGGCAGCGTCTGCACCAGAGGGAACTGGAAGCCTTCGGCGCGCGGATTCTGCCGGGCGGGGATATGTTTGAAGCGCACCAGCGTTTCCTGGCGGATTCTGACCGCTACGAAACCGACGGTTCTCCCTGCCGCAAACGGCATCTGGAATGGGCGGCCAGTCTGCCCTGCCGCGTGCTTTATTTAAACGGCGCCAATCCTTTGTCAGAAAATCTGAAGCTGGTCCTGAGCACGTACAACGAGCTGATTCACGCTTCTGATATCGCAGAGATTCCAGTTGAACACATTCGATAAAATGAAAAAAAGAAATTGCCCCTTGGAAAATTCAATCCATTCGGCAATTTCTTTTTTTGTTACTTTAAAACAGATTCGGAAGGAAACAGAATGTTTTTGTTTTACTCAGCGTGTTCCAGCGCCAGCGTCTTCGTCGTGATATCGCAGACTTCAGCTGGTCCGTAATACTGGATCGCGCCCGGATAAACGAAGCTGGTTTCCACAGCCCATTCCTCACGATGAGCCTCAAAGAATTTAAACGGCTTGCCATCCAGCTCGACAAGTGCTTTCTTGATGACCGGCTTGTCTTCGCCATGTCTTCTTTCGATGTTCATCATCTTCGTGATCGGCATACCGCCCGCTGTCCATTCGCTGGCCGGCTTGGACAGGTTGGAGATCTTTGACAGATACCCGTTATAGCCATACTGGATCAGCATGAACGCATTATATCCCAGCGAGTAGCAGTAGTCGGAATCAAAGTTAGACGGGAACGCGCATCGTCCTTCATAGCCTAAGAAATGATGCAGCGGGCTGAATTTTCCCTTATACGTTCCGGCTTTCTTTCTTTCATCCAGTTTATCCTTGACTAACGCCGAGAATAATTTTTCCGATTCGATCAGAGAAACCTGGACGTTGCCGTGCGGATCGCGTTCCAGGAACAGCTGCTGCTGGATGTTTTCCGGCAGGATCGCAAAGACGCCCATGGATTCTTTCGTCAGTCCTTGTTCAATGAACGCATACTTTTCGCTCCACGTCGCCAGCGCGTTGAACGCGTCAGCCTTGCTTCCGGCGAGAAGTTCGTTGATTTCCTGAATTAACGCAGAGAATTCCGGTACGAATTCAACGACGCCTTCCGGAATGATCGCAACGCCGAAGTTCATGCCCTTTGCCGCACGCTTTTCAACGGAATCCGCAATGTAATCCGCAATCTGCGACAGCGACATTTTCTTTTCCGATACTTCTTCGGAGATCAGACAGATATTCGGCTGCGTTTCCAGCGCGCATTCCAGAGCGACATGGGAAGCGGAACGGCCCATGACTTTGATGAAATGCCAGTATTTCTTCGCGGAATTCGCGTCTCTTTCGATGTTGCCAATGATTTCGCTGTAAGTCTTGGTCGCCGTATCAAACCCGAACGAGCATTCGATGTCTTCGTTCTTCAGGTCGCCGTCGATCGTCTTCGGGCAGCCGATGACCTGAACGCCGGTGTCATGCGCCGCAAAGTATTCAGCCAAAACCGCCGCATTGGTATTGGAGTCATCGCCGCCGATGATGACAATCGCCGTAATTCCATGCTTCTTGCAGACATCCGCAACGATCGCGAATTGTTCGCTAGTTTCCAGCTTCGTTCTGCCGGAACCGATGATATCGAATCCGCCCGTGTTGCGGTACTGGTTGATGTAGGCATCGTCAAAAATCAAATAATCGTCTTCAATCAAACCGATCGGACCATTCTTGAAACCATAGAGAACATTTTCTTTATTCGCAGCTTTTAAAGCATCATATAAGCCGCAGATGACATTGTGTCCGCCCGGAGCCTGACCGCCGGAAAGAATCACGCCGACGACCTGTTTCTTCGTTTCCGCCGTGTTCTCACCCTGAACAAATGTAATTTCTTTTTTGCCGTATGTGTTTGGAAATAAGCGTTTGATTACTTCCTGATCGGCTGCGCTTTGAGTTTCTTCGCCTTCCTGAACCCCGATATTGGCAATGCCATGTCTCAGCATACCTGGAAGTTTCGGTGAATACTCATATCTAGCAGATTGTAGTGATGAAATTTTCATAGTTAATCTCCTTCTCATCTTAGATACATCGTAATTTTAAGATATTTAACCTGAAAAGTAAACCGGTATTCGCGTGTTCAGCGTGACAAAAGACACAAAAAAGGAACATCCGGAAGATTTGATCGCCGGGGTCCAATTTCCCGGCGATATTTCTCAATCTGGTACTTTTATTTTTAGACTAAACTGGGGATTATTATGCAATAAAAAAAGCCTTTCAGAAAGGCTTTGCGAATAAGTGGCAGGGGTGGAGAGAATCGAACTCCCATCAAAGGTTTTGGAGACCTCTGTTCTACCATTGAACCACACCCCTAAAAAAATGGTGACTCGTACGAGATTCGAACTCGTGAATGACGCCGTGAAAGGGCGCTGT